>NZ_JBJPHU010000289.1:0-1183 GCF_052939515.1 Phormidesmis sp. 146-33 | reverse complement strand
TGGGTGGGTTGAGCAAACCCCAGGTCAAGGGACTCACGACGCTGTTCGCCACCATCCTGATTGTCTGTGGGAAAGTCAACTTTACCAACTTGAGCCGCTACAGCTTGTTGAGCGAAAAGACGTATCGCCGCAGGTTCAAGCGGTCGTTCCCGTTTACTCAGTTCAACCTGGAAGTGGTCAGAAGCGCCGTGCGAGAGAATGCCGCGATGATCGCCGTGATGGATTGCTCCTTCATCCCCAAGAGTGGAAAGAAGACCTTTGGGCTAGACCAGTTTTATCATGGCAGCCACGGTCGAGTCGAAACGGGGTTAGAGGTGTCGTTGGTGGCGGTGGTGAATGTCGAGACGGAAGAGGGGTACAGCGTGCAAGCCGAGCAGACCTTTGAGCAGACGATGTTCCCGGAACTGACGCGAATGGATTATTACCTCGATCAACTGGAGCGAGTTCGTGGGCACCTACCGGCACAAGTTCGCTACCTTGCGGTCGATGGTGCCTATGCCCATCAGCCCTTTGTCACAGGTGTGGTGGTTCTCAAACTCGACGTGATTAGTCGCTTGCGGCGCGATGCCAACCTGCGGTTTCTCTTTGAGGGAAAGCAGAAGGCGCGCGGTGCCAGACGCAAATACGCCAGCAAAGTCAATTTAGCCGACTCGACTGGGTTTACCTGGGTGCGTCAACTGCAACCCGGCGTTGACCTGTTCACGCAAGTCGTCTGGCACGTCTCCCTCAAGCGGCAAATTCGACTCGCTTACCTCCAAGACACCCGCAAGCCTAACAAGCCGAGCTACGTCGTGCTGTTCTCAACCGATGTGCAGCAATCTGCTGATGAAATCTATCGCTTCTACAAGTTACGCTTTCAAATTGAGTTCATCTTTCGCGATGCCAAGCAATTCACGGGTCTAGGGGATTGCCAAGCGCGCGATGTCAGAAAGCTGGACTTCCACTTTAATGCCAGTTTTACCGCCCTGAATCTCGCCAAACTTGAGGCAACTCAAGCCAACGCGGGTGGGCAACCCTGGGTCTTCTCGATGGCAAGTTTGAAACGACGGGCACTCAATGACCATTTACTTGAGCGCTTTATTTCAAAGTTGGCGCTGTCCCCGACTGCGATTAAATCCCATCCCAACTACGAAAGTCTGCGCTCCTACGGCGTGATCGCTGCTTAATTTTGTCCGAAGTGTTG
>NZ_JBJPHU010000093.1:0-27982 GCF_052939515.1 Phormidesmis sp. 146-33 | reverse complement strand
CCGGCTTGACATTCAAGATAATCGCTAAATCCCCCAAACTTGGGGGACTTTGACCCAGAGAAAGTTCCAGAGTTCAAAGTAAATTCTGCTTTCTCAAAGTCCCCCAGAATGGGGGATTTAGGGGGCGAATTCCCTGGCGACGAAGCGAAAAAGTTTATCGAACTGATGTCTTTTTAAGGGAGGCAGCGGGGATCTCCGAGTCTCTATCCTTACAACAAAAGACTTTTGAAACTTCCTCTCAGGAGGTCTTGGTAATGATAAGCAGAATTGGGGAGTTTAGGAAGCAACCCAACTCTGCAACTAAAGCGAAGAACTTCGTTGAATTTACATTGAGGTGGATTTATTGACCGATCGTTTGTCCCGGTGTATCGATCTTGATGGCTCCCAGATCTGTGACGCGCTTGTTTCTGGGTCGAAAGTAGAGTGTCGGTTGATTGCCAGTCCGGGCGAGTTGAGGGTCAAAACTCATGGCATTAGTTCCCACAGGTTTAATGTTGTAGAACAAATTGTTTCGCACACCAACTTTTGCATTCAACACATCCCCTGCATTCCTGACCGAGTTATAGAAAATGTTGTTGCGAATCTCTTGATCCGGAGTTTCTCCCTTTTCATAGTAGAACAATCGCGTCTTGGAGTCCGCGTAAACGGTGTTGTTGTAGAACTTGAAATTGGGCATTCGACCCAAAAAATGCACTACCAGCGTCGGGCCACCTGTCTTCTCAAAAATGTTGTGATGCACCGTGAGATTCTTCTTTCCAGGGCCAAACATTGCGATCGGATAAATCCCCCCGCGCACATAGTTATGATCAAATTCCAAGTTATCGCTATCCGCTTCGCAAGCATAAAACGGATTGTCAGTACTACTCCAAAGATTGTGATGCACCCGCAGCTTAGTCGTATCAGGAGTCACCAGTGAAATCGTACTATTAAACTTTGAATTAGAGAGTTCGCAGTTCTGACAAGTCTGATGCCACAGTTCAAACGTTAGTTGTGGAGACGAGCCACTTCCATAGGCGTGCCAGTGATCGACTTTAATATCTAGATTATAAAACTTGACGTTTTTGAGAATAGCATTGGGGCCTTCCCAGGGTCGATCTTTGTTCCACTGATCGCTATAGGAAACAATGCCCGATCCGCCGCGCGCTCGACTATCAATATCAAGATCATGAATCTTAAAATCAGTCAGGTCAGCGATCGTCATCGTTGCGGTTTGTTTGCCGCCTCCCCCAGCGACCCAACGATTATAGGAATTGTCCGTCATGACGATGTTGTAGATTTCGCCATTTTTCGCCCGTTGGATCGACAGCGCATCTTCTCGATAGCCATTGATGATCAGATCATGCAAACTCAGTCGATCGGCATCCAAAATCCATAGGGCCAGCCGATAAGCCTGACGTTTGCCATCAAGTTTAAGCTGGTCGATCGTCACATTCTTCGTCTGAAGTATCTTCAACCCGCCTTGAATCGTGGTGCGATTGACCCCTGACCCTTTGAGATGAATGCCCGACGGCACCGCTACATCACCCCCCAAGTCAAAGGTTCCAGCTCCCACAAGAATTGTTTTCCCTTGATTAGGCGGCACAGAAGACAACGCTCTATTCACCGATCGCCAGGGAGCCGCTTGAGTGCCCTTTCCCTGATCGGAGCCATTAGCCGCAACATAGTAATCCGCTTTGCCCACCGGAGCCGCCGCATAATTTGCCGCACAAGACGGCACCACCGCCAGCATCATCGCCAACACAAACAACATCCGCACGATCGTTTTTCTCATCTTGCTGACCTCAATACACCAGCTTGTGAGAATTGATCTTAACGAGAACTAGATGAAGCGTTGGTAAAGAAACCGGAAAACACAGATAAAGAAGCCATTCAACGTTAATTGTCTAATCATCTAAAGTAATTATTTAAGGATAGAGAGAGGGACATTAACACCCTGAACCAACAGATTTTTTCATCCCTCTCGCGAAGCGGATTACCCCCCAGGGGGAACAGATCATCGAAGACAAACCCTCACCCCTACCGGGGCACCAATCGCTGACGACCGCCCACCCCTGGATTAAACAGCGCAGCTAACTCATCTTCAGACAAGCGATCGAGTTGACTTTCTAAGGCATCTTCACTGAAATAGTAGCCCCGATCGGCAGCCATCTGAATAAAAGCCTTGGGGTCACTCGTCGCTTGCTGTCTTGCTTTAAGCGCTTGGTCTTGCTTTACAGATTTAAAGAATTTAGCGGCATGATGCTCAGACATGGTTCATACCTCGCTGTGGTTTGTTTTTTAAGTCAAAATCACTGGTTTTGGAGACACTGGTTTTGGAGACACTGCCCGCTTAACTGGATTCTGTCTACTTTCAGCCTATGAGAATACGATCGAAAATGACGAATTTCGACAGCAAAGTTGATTAACCTGTGAATAAGGGTTACAAAACTGGTGAAAATCTGCCTTCAACAAGCCTCTAATCCGTAGATTTTGAAGTTATGTGATGAAACTACTTACTTTTTCTCACAGACACAAAAGTATTGCTTCGCGTAGTCTATTGGTTAAGAAAACGGGTGTATTAAAACTTCTCAACATCGTTTATACACCGTGTTCTTAGTTAGTCATTAGAGCACGAAAGCGGCCGGCTGTAGCATTTTAAACTGTTATGGCTGGCATTCCTACTCATGATTACCGTCCGTTCGCGTTTGGGTTTTACTTTTCACTCAGATCAATGACTTGTTGTGTTCCAGTGAGGATTTACGATGCAACTCGAAGATATTTATCAATTCTTTAACTGCCCTCCGCCTACCTATCTCAATCCAGAGTTAGCCACCTGCTATGTGCTTTCTGTCTTGCTTCAGGGAGATTCGTATGGCTCTGAGTTGATGAAGTCGCTAGAGCAGCGTTATCCCAACTATCGCTTGTCTGACACCGTACTGTATCGCTGTATTCGATCGCTCGAACAAGAACAAGTTGTCACGGCTTATTGGCAAAGACTTGAAGGGCGCGGCCGACCCCGGCATATGTACTGTATCATTCCAGAAAAGCGTAGTCAGGTCGAAAATCTCGCTCAACTCTGGAAAAAGTACATCGATTCAAATTAATGCTCTTTACGCTCGCCCGATCGCCTGTCTCACTACTTCCAGAGTTCTTGTTGGGGGCGACCTGACCCGTCCTATATCTGTCTCACACCCCAATGAGAATGGCGATGTTTGAGCAAATGGCCGAAGCAACGGCGGCAATTCTATATCTCTACGATGGGAAAGAATGTCGAAATCTTTATGTCAATCAGCGCATTAGCGACATTCTGGGCTACTCGTCGCCAGAGATTCAAGCGATGGGATCTCAGTTGTTTGAGTTGCTGATTCATCCAGATGATTTTGTGCAGGTGGCGATCGGGCTAAAACAATTGTTGACCACAAAAGATGGAGGATTTTTTGAAACCGAATATCGGATGAAGCACGCAAACGGCGAATGGCGCTGGCTCTGTAGCCGTAACTGTGTGTTTGGTCATGACGCTGAAGGCATTCCTCAGCAAATTTTGGGAACCGCGATCGACATTACTCGCCTCAAGCAGGCAGAAGCGCGAACGCTCACCCTCAACGCCGAACTAGAACAGCGAGTTGCAGAACGCACTGCAAAGCTCAACCGCCGCGAGCAAGAATTAGCCGCCGAAATTGACGCACGACAACAGCTAGAGTCTCATTTGCGGGCTTCTCAGGCTCAACTTAGTCACGTCTTAGATAGTGCCGTCGCCTCGATTACCAGTCTGCGAGTATTTGCCGATCGCACCTGGCAATATGATTACTGGTCGGCAGGCTGTGAGATTATTTTTGGCTACACGGCTCAAGAGTTGCTGGTTGATCAAACCTTGTGGACGGCAAATGTCTGGACAGAAGATTGGGAGACTGTACTGAAACCAGGATTTGACCATATTCTAGCCGAACGCGCCGCCAGCTTTGAGTATCGGTTTCGTCATCGAGATGGAAGTATCCGCTGGATTTCGACCCATTTGACCTCGCGCAGAGATCACGAACAGGATTGCTGGATTGTCACAGCGGTTGAAGTCGATGTCAGCGAACGGAAACAGATTGAAGAAGCCCTGCGACAACAGATTCAGCGATCGCAGCTTTTTGCAGAAGTTACCCAAAAAATTCGTCAGTCGCTCCAGCTTGAAGAGATTTTGAGAACGACGGTCACAGAGGTACAGCGGATTCTCAATGCCGATCGCGTATTGCTCTATCAACTGTTGCCCAACGGTTCCGGTAAGGTTGTCGAAGAAGCCGTCGTTGCGGGCTGGCGCGTCACGCTGGGTGAAGAGATCTCTGATCCCTGTTTTCCAAACTATACGCAGCACTATCGCCAGGGGCGCATTAGCAGCATTGCCGATATTACAGCCGCCGACATTCAGCCCTGTCACGTTGAGTTTTTGCAGCAGTTTGATGTGCGATCCAATCTCGTCGTGCCTGTGCTGCAAGCCGATAAGCTCTGGGGATTGTTGATTGCTCATCAGTGCGATCGTCCGCGTCAGTGGTCAGCGTTTGAAACCGAACTCCTTCAGCAGCTTGCCAATCAGGTCGGCATTGCGATTCAACAAAGTCAACTCTATTGCCAAACTCAACAGCAAGCACAGCGATCGCAGGCCTTAAATCGAGTCGTGCAAACAATTCGTCAGTCTCTTGATTTGCCGACTATTTTTGCGGCCGCGACTGCCGAAATTGCACAGCTTCTCAACGCCGAACGGACGGTGCTGGTGCAGTATTTTCCAGAGCGACAGTGTTGGCGACATGTAGCTGAATATCGTAAGTCGCCAGACATATTAAATACGATCGGGTTAGAGATCTCAGATGTGGGCAATCCCTTAGCCGATCAGCTGCGGCGATTTGAAGTCGTGCGAGTGTCTGATACAGACCAAATCGACGACGAGATCAATCGAGAAGTTGCCCAAAAAGTGCCAGGGGCGTGGCTGCTGGTGCCGCTAGTCGTGGGGGGAGTCCTCTGGGGTAGTCTCAGCTCTAAAACTCAACGCAGCCATGCCTGGACAGACGAGCAAGCCGACCTCGCCCAAACCGTTGCTGACCAGTTAGCGATCGCCATTCAGCAAGCCAATCTCTATCAGCAGACCCAACAAGATCTGGCAGACCGCAAGCGGGTCGAGTCTGAGCTACAACAGCTTAATCAAGAATTGGAAGATCGGGTTCAGGAGCGATCGGCTCAACTACAGTTGGCGATTTCGGCGGCTCGCATTGGCACCTGGGAATGGGATCTGGTCACCAACGTCGAGTATTGGTCACCCGAAATCTATGCCATGTTTGACGTTTATAACGACGGTCAGGGAAACGTTTTTGATCACAATGGCGGCAAAATTATCGCCTCTCCCACCTATGAACTGTTCCAAAATTGTGTCCATCCTGACGATTTTCATCAGATCGATCGAGCACACCAATTGGCGCTAGAGCAGCGATCGCTCTTTGAGGCAGAGTTTCGGATCATTTGGCAAGATGGCACGATCCACTGGTGTCAGTCACGAGGCGCATATATCTACAACGAGCAGGGGCAGGCCATCAAAATGGTGGGAATGAGTATTGACACGACCACTCGCAAACAGTCTGAGATTGCACTCCAACAACAAGTAGAACGCGAACGACTCATTTCATCGATCACTGAGCGGATTCGAGCGTCTCTAGATCTCAAAGAGATTTTACACAGAACGGTGAATGAGATTCAACAGGTGGTGTATGCCGATCGGGTGTTGATTTATCGGATTTTTGCAGATGGACAGATCGCAGCTATCTCAGAGGCGGTGGCGGACTGTACCTCTATTCTAGACAGGGTTTACCCACCTAAGTTTCTGCCGATTGAGCGCCATCCCGCCTACCTTCAGGGGCAGATTCATGTTTTAAATGATCTGGAGCAAGAGTCCGTTTCGCCTGATCTGACAAACTTTTTGAAAGCGTTAGGAGTGCGGGCCAGGTTGGTGGTGCCGATCGTGCAAAAAGAGGCGCTATGGGGACTGCTGGTGGCTCATCAGTGCAAACCGCGCCAGTGGCAGCCAGGAGAAATCGAACTGCTGCAACAGATTGCTGACCAACTCTCGATCGCCATTCAGCAAGCCGACCTTTATCAACAGGTGCAGATTGAGTTGGGCGATCGTCAGTTTGCAGAAGCGCGGCTGCGATCGTCGTTGCGCGAAAAAGAAGTTTTGCTGCAAGAAATTCACCATCGAGTTAAAAACAATATGCAGCTAGTGTCCAGTTTGCTCAATCTGCAAGCCAGCGCGATTCATGATCCTCAAATTCTAGAGCCGTTTCAAGAAAGTCAGCAGCGAATTAAAGTAATGGCGCTGATTCATGAGCAGCTTTATCGAGCCAACAATCTAGCCAAAATTAACTTCTCAACCTATGTAAAAAACCTGGCTGCCAGCTTGTTTCAGTCGTTGTGCACCAATCCTTCTCGTATTCAGTTTAAGGTTGATGTCGTGGCCGTTGAGTTAGATATTGATATTGCAATTCCCTGTGGGTTAATGATTAACGAACTGGTTTCTAATGCGATTAAGTATGCGTTTCAAAAAGATCGCCTCGGTGAAATTACAATTCAGTTTTCTCCCTATTCTGATGCTCACCCCGATCGTCAACTTGATGACTCTTCTGATCAGCAATATATGCTAACTGTGCAAGACAACGGTGTCGGAATGCCGATCGCAGTCGATGTACACAATACCGATTCGCTTGGGCTACAGGTTGTCTGTGCGCTGACTGAGCAGCTAGAAGGCAGGCTGATTGTCAATCGAGAAAACGGCACAGCTTTCCAAATTGTGTTTCCAGTTCCGGTACTGCGTTGGAGCGGTTAGCGATCGAGTCATTCCGTGCAAACTGCCAACTGTTAACCATTTGTGACCAATGGCTCCAAAAATTTTGATTGTAGAAGACGAGCGTTTGATCGCATTGGATATCAAACAGCGATTGGTGCAATTGGGCTATGAAGTGGTGGCGATCGTCGATCGGGCCCCAGATGCCCTCGAAAAAGTGGCTGAAAACTCACCCGACCTGGTTTTGATGGATATTCGCCTCAAAGGGTCAATGGATGGGGTCTCGACGGCGGCTGTGATGCGATCGCAGTTTGATCTGCCTGTGGTGTTTCTCACGGCTCATGCAGACGAGACAACGCTTCAATTAGTGAAGACGGTGCAGCCTTTTGGCTATCTGGTCAAACCGATCGAGACGCAAAATCTGCGGGCGACGATCGAAGTTGCGCTGACTCGACACCAGACAGAGCGAGCAATTCGACAGTCTGCACCAGCCGTTTATAGCTATCAAGTCGGGGGCAGTCTCAGTGCAGATGCGCCCAGCTATGTTATGCGGCAGGCGGATGAAGATCTGTTTGAATCGCTCCTAGCGGGCAACTTTTGCTATGTGCTGAATGCGCGTCAGATGGGCAAGTCTAGCCTGCGGGTGCGGACGCGATCGCGATTAGAGCAAGCGGGCTTTCGCTGTGTGTCGATCGACTTGACAAATGTTGGCAGCGAAACCGTCACGCCTCAGCAATGGTACAAAGGAGTCGCCGCAGAACTCTGGCGAGGATTTGATCTCTTAGCGATCGTCAATTTCAATGACTGGTGGCAGGCACAGTCCGGTCTGTCTCCGGTACAGCAGTTTAGTCGCTTTATAGAAGAGGTGCTGTTGGCGCAGGTGTCTGGAGACAAAATTTTTATCTTTATTGATGAAATCGACAGCGTTTTGCAATTAAACTTTTCGCTCGACGATTTTTTTGCGCTGCTGCGATCGTTCTACAATCATCGGGCAGAACGGCCAGAATACCGTCGCTTAACCGTGGCTTTGTTTGGAGTGGCGACCCCGGCTGATTTGATTCGCGATCGCACTCGCACGCCATTTAATTTGGGTCAGGCGATCGCGCTGACTGACTTGCAGTTTGAGGATATATTAGCTCTGGCGCAAGGTCTAGAAGGAATGGTTGCAGATGGACGAGCCACGCTGGCAGAGGTGTTTAAATGGACAAACGGACAACCCTTCTTGACTCAAAAACTTTGTCGATTAATTCATCAGTCGGTGTCCAAATCGGATCAGGTAGCCATTCACGGCACACCCTCAGACCTGATCAGCACGATCGTTCACCAACACATTCTCAACCACTGGGAAACCCAGGATGAACCAATCCATTTAAGAACGATTCGCGATCGCTTACTTAAAAACGAACAATTCTCAATCCAGTTACTTCATCAGTACGAAAAGATTTTACAACAGGGTAAGATCAAACTAGACAACAGCAAAGAACAAATAGAATTATTACTTTCTGGACTCATCGTTCAACAAAATGATGATTTAGTAATTCGCAATCTGATTTACAAAACAATCTTTGATCAACAATGGGTCAGACATCAGCTTTTACAACAGCGCCCCTACGCCACTGCGATTCAGGAATGGCTTAGAACAAGTGATGCGACCTATCTACTTCAGGGATCAGCCCTACAAACGGCCCAACAGTGGGCCGAGGGAAAATCTTTGAGCGATGCAGATATCCGATTTTTAGCAACCAGCAGCCAGCACGATCAAGCAATTCAACGTCTCACTCAGGTCAGCAAACAAGCCACTCAACAGCGCATTCTTTTAGCAATGGTTAGCGTTGCATTTGTGATCTCGACATTGTTGGGAATAACTGCTTTTCAAGCCTCTCAGCGATCGGTCTTGTCTGAAGTCGAAGCGATCGTTCTGTCTTCTGAAAGTTTGTACGCGCTAAATCGCAAACCCGAAGCACTGGTGCAGGCCATCAAAGCAGAACGGTTGCTGCAAAAAATCGACGGTCATGACGCTCTCAAATCTCGCGTTGCGGCACTGCTCTCTCAAGGTGTCAATGCCCAAAATCTTAGGTCCGATCGCTTGCTTTCAACTGCCTGTCAGCAGGTTTCAACCTATTTACAAATGCCTGTGCGAGAGAGCGATCGCCACGCCTGCGACGGCATGAACTAAAAGTAAGGCGCTATCTGGCTGTCACAACCGATTAAGAACGATCCCCTGGTTCTTCATAAGGGCCGAGAAATCTCTCTCCGTTAAAATGAATCATATGATCTGGTTGGTCAGCCACCCAAACTTCTGTTTCCCAAGAAATCTCAGCAAGATATCGAGTCATTTCCTTACGGCTGGGGAAAGCCGTCACAAAAACTAGTCCCTCACGACTTGACTGAAAAAGCCGCTTCAACTCATTACGGCGCTTTAAGTTAACTGGGCCGTGGCTGATGACCGCTTCTACCAATACAAGCCAGCCTTGCTCTTCATAATGCACGACCAGATCTGGCATCTTACCGTGAGGGTCTAGTTCAACCCCAATTTCTCGAAGCCGCTGAGTTTCATTAACAATGAACTTATTTCCAGCATCACCAACATACAACACAATGCCTCCAGGCGTAAATCTGGGACAAAATTTCTCTAAAATATCTTTTATCAAAAGGCTCTGCCCACCGGATGAAAGCTGAATTGCCTGACCATTGGGCAAATTGACAGGAATCAGCGGTATGTTTCGCGCTCTGTCCTGCAATACGTTTTTGACTAATGCTGCATAACTCTGACGAGCCTCTTCCCATTGTTCAGAGCCATAAGATCGAAGCAGAGCGCACGTTTGTTGATGAAGCTGATAACACCACTTGGGGCTGTTGATGGGACGATCGGGGCGATCAGGATTCTCAATCACTAACCCCATCTGGACAAATTGGTGCATTGTTTGTCGTCGTACTGTTTCTCGTGTATTGGGCGCGTATTGTTTGCCATAGTACTCACGAAACCAATCCATCATTTCAGTAATTCGGCGTTTTGGGTCTGTTGCTTGATGCCAGGAAGTTGTGGGGCGCACATCTGCCAGTGCTAATAAGCAAAGTGCTGAACGTTCATTCTGCTGCTCTCTAGGGGCAGAAATATCTTTGAGAATCGCAAGTGCTTCCTCAATACGTTTACTAGCCTGAATTGCATTAGTTGCTTCGCTCATAATAGACAGAGTTGTATGAACAAGCTGATCGAGCTTCTCTTGATTGGATTCGGACATAGAATCATTGACTTGGCTCCCCAAAAACATCAAATCATTCTTACAAGGGTATTTGATTCTACGTAGATCTGTTGCATTAATTTGTGTATGACCACTAAATTGACGGAAGTAGTGATCAAATAGTGTTGAATTAAGAAATGCCGCTAACCCTCGTGCAAGGTCAGGATTCATCCCTTCTCCTTTGGCATGGAAGTAGTTGAGGTGGTTCTCTATTCCTAGGAGTGGTTGATTCATCGGAGAACAGACAGCCGCTACGACGCGACGCTTCTCTTCTTTAGCCGAAAACCGCTTCGTCAAAACATACCACCCTCTCTGGATCAGCCATTTCTGCGTTTCCAAATTTTGTTCAATTGCGATCGCCTTGCGAGGATTTTTGGGTGGAAACAAAATTTTCTTTGCTTTTATAGATTCTGGGTAAATCAACGGAACACTCGTCTCGTTCAAATAACTCCTCAAAGCTGACTTTAAGCGAAAATCTACAACTGGGCCCGTTGACACATCTAAACCCAACTCATCTAAAGTACAGGGCAATTGATCCATCTGTACTCTCAATGCGTCTTCAAGGGAGTTTGTAATAATATGAATAAATTGCTCAGGGTCATCTATTTCAATCACTGCGCTATTAGGAACAAGCCTTGTTTCTGAGAACTCATCTAATCTATCTCCAGAGTGAGTTGTGACTTCTATAAGATTAGGCTTAAGGTTTGTTTTAGCTGCGTAAAAGATAATATTTTCTTGTAGCACATCATCGTCTACAAAAGCGGCCGACCGACTCTTAAATACATGAATTTTTCTAAGCCCCATCTCTTTTAGAAGCGCTCTACGAAAAGGACGAAAATACGTGCCGTTACAAAAGCTTCTTGGCGTGATCGCGACCATCTCTCCACCATTAGCAAGTTGTACCATAGCAAGCCAGACAAATGCACTATAAAGATTGACTGTCTCGACTCCAAGACTTGAGAGAATTTTCTTGTCTATCGATCGACGATTAATCTTTTTATAGGGAGGATTTAGAATTGCATGAGTAAACTGAGTAGTAGACTCAGGAAATAGAGGTAAGTTTACTTCAACCGCAGCTTCTATAAAGCTCTTTTCATATAAGCAATAATTTGCTTTAATCCCTCTGTTTTCTAAAGCATTGCAGCATTCTGTCAGACATTGATTCAAGGATGGCAAAAAACTTGGCTCAACTTCATATGCTGTGATGCGGCAGCTTTTAATTTGATCAGAACTCACCAATAAGCGCTCTACAAAAGCGGTCGTTAACGAGCCAACTCCTGCCCCCGGATCTAGCAAATTTATATGACCCGCCAGCCTGCTAAATTGTCCTGCCATAAAACGAGCAATTGGAGCAGGAGTCAAAAACTGACCCAATTCACTGCGCTGTTTAACGGTCAGCCTTGAGGAAAAATGAATTCTGGTAATATCCGTGGAGTCTGTAAGAAAAGTGGTCATCTCAATTCAGTGCAGGTTATGAAGGCATACCACAGAAAGACATCTTAGTGTACCTAATTTCCAATTCATCCCTTAGAACTGATCCAAACGATCGCGGAAATATCGCTGATATAAATCACAGCTAGCCATTGCTTGATTGCCCGACAAATTAACTAATCCCATACTCTCTAATTTGTAGGCCGCGATCGCGTCAATTTCTACCGGATCGGTTGAGAGAATAACCGACCGAAAAGCGGCGGCTAACATAGGACGGCTTTGTAGAATGGCTAGATATCCCCGTAAATGATCGCTATAAATTCCAGTTTGAGTAGAGGCATCTTCTAACAACGCTTCAATACTAAACTCACCCAGACTCATGCAATAAAATGCCAAATGCAATAGATAAGGATGCCCGTTGACCATCAGCCATAACCGAGTCAGACTCTGCATTTTAGGCTGATCAAACCCATATAGAAGTGCAAACTCTTGAGCTTGGGCAAGACTAAACTTTTGTAACCGAAGCGGCAATCCGACATTAAATGGAGACTGATGAAAACTCAGCGGAATGTAGACTTCTGTAGAATAAACGACCAGCAATCGCAGTCTGGCCCAACTCGCCAAATTTTTTGCTTCTTCATGCCAAACCCGCAGTAAAGGGAGAAAATCTTGAGCGATCGCCGGATACTCAAACAGTCGTTGCACATCATCCATCGCAATCACGAGTGGGCTGGTCACCTGGGTCAAAATATATCCCTGCAAATAAGTTGCACAACTGACTTTACTGCCCAGATCAGTCACCCAATAATCATCTAATCTCGGCTCTAGCTGAAGTTGTTGAGTAATGTTGGTACAAAACCAGCGCAGCAAGCGATCGAGATCCGCCAAAATTTCGCTATCTGCCTGCTGAAAGTTTAACCGCACCACTGCATAGTTCTGGTCGATCGCTTGAGACAAAATTCGATTCATCAGAGACGTTTTGCCCCATTTTTCGGGGGCCCGAATCCGAATCAAGGCACCCGGTTTGAGAATTTCTGCATAAGCCTGCTCTTCCATCGGGGGTCGCGCAATGTAAAACGGAGCATCTAAGCGCAAAGGACTGCCCGGAAAATCATCGGTGTAGAGCGGCTCAGACTGACTGACTTGACCCGAAACATGCTGACGTAGAACCGATCGCAGATTATTTTTGCTAGTGCGCTCCCCCAGCACTTCGGACAAGGACTGCCACAGCCGCGACCCAATCACCCGCACATAGTCAGCATCGTAGCCAGCGGCTTCTGCAATTTGTTGATAAGTCAGCCCTTCCCAGCATTGCCGAAACACAAGTTCTTGAATCGTACTCAAGCGATTGGGAGCCAATAATTTATCCAAAAGAGCCAAGGCTTCTTCAACAGTCATATAGCCATCGTCACATCAGGGATTTTTAGACACGAAGCGATCGAACCAACAATGCTGATAAATTGAATGCAGATAAGCTCCATTTTTACGGTAACCGTCGAAAATTAGCAGTCAAGGTTGACACTAATTCTCTTAAAAAAGGCCACTTCTACAGAAGACTTTAGAGGACTTTGTTCTACTTTGCACGATGAATGCACCGAAAATGCACTGAGAAACTACGGAGCGATTGTAGCGTTGATTGGTTGCTTAAATTCTTCACCACAAATGAACTTTGAGCCGGAAAGCTTGTCAAGAAGTTGCTAAAAATATCAGCAGACGCACCGATTGGCAGGTCAAAAAACAGGAGCAAACTAACCCGAACTCAGCAAAAAAGCGACACGATCGAGAAGACATTTCTATAGGAGAATTCAGGATGCTTCGCTCTTTTGGTACGATCTTGAAACAAAAATTTAGTCCCCTTAGCGCATCTCACTACCGATGACCTATGCCATTGACTTTGGAACGAGTAACACCGTCATCACTCGCTGGAATCGTGCCACCCAGCAGCCAGAAACCCTCTCTTTGTCCGGCGTTTCGCTGCGGATGGGGCAGAGTCCTCCGTTGATTCCGAGCCTGGTTTATGTCGAAAATGCGGCGGAGGGCAAGGTTTTGGTGGGGCAACAGGTGCGCGATCGGGCCCTCGATCTCTCCAGTGATTCGCGATTTTTTCGCAATTTCAAACGAGGCATTGGCTCCAATATTCAAGGATTTTTACCCGAATTGGATGGTCAGACGGTGAGCTTTGAGCAGGTGGGCGAGTGGTTTTTGACGCAGGTTATTCGTCAATTAAAAATTACTGATCCGGAGGTGTCTGAATCGCTGGTTTTCACCGTTCCGGTAGACAGTTTTGAAGCGTATCGTCTCTGGTTGGGGCGCGTTTGTCAGTCGCTAGAAATCGACCAGGTGAGAATGCTGGATGAGCCGACGGCCGCAGCTTTGGGATATGGATTGAGCGACCCCTTGCGGGTAACTGGAACAGATCGCCAAACGCTGCTCGTCATCGATTTTGGCGGCGGAACGCTGGATCTTTCACTCGTACAGCTAGACCCCCAGACGCAAGCAAAACCATTGGGATTTATTCTCAAGTGGGGACAAAAATCATTTGCAGAGCGATCGGGACAACGGCCCAAAGTGGCGAGAGTGTTAGCCAAAGCAGGACAAAATTTAGGCGGCTCAGACATCGATCACTGGCTCGTCGATCACTTCACCCAGACTCAAGGATTAGCCGCGACCCCTCTCACGACTCGTCTAGCCGAACGCCTCAAAATTCAACTCTCGCTACAAACGCAAGCTCAAGAAGTATACTTTAACGACGAAACCTTTGAGAGCTATGACCTATCGCTGAGTCGATCGCAGTTTGAGCAAATTCTCACTGACCATCAGTTTTTTGACAAGCTCGACGACGCAATGAATCAGGTGCTTCAGCAGGCAAAACGGCAGGGGTTAAGTGTGAACGACATTGACGCGGTGCTGTTGGTGGGCGGAACGGTGCAAATTCCCTCAGTTCAAAGCTGGGTGCGTCAGTATTTTGAGGTGGCAAAAATTCGCTGTGAAAAACCCTTTGAAGCGATCGCTCAGGGTGCCCTTCAACTCAGCCAGGGAATTCAAATCAAAGACTTTCTCTACCACGGGTATGGCGTTCGCTATTGGGATCGGCGCAACAACTGTCACAACTGGCATCCTCTGATCAAAGCGGGACAGCCCTACCCAATGGAAAGCCCTGTCGAACTGGTGTTGGGAGCCTCTCTAGAGCGACAGCCCAGCATCGAGCTAGTCGTTGGAGAATTGGGGACAGAAACAACGCAGACAGAAGTTTATTTTGATGGCGATCGCTTAGTCACGCGCAGTCTAGCCAGCAGTCAAAACCAGGTACAGCCGCTCAACGATCGAGACGGATCTCGCAGCATCGCTGAATTAGAACCTTTGGGAATGCCGGGGAGCGATCGCATCAAAGTCCAGTTTCAAGTAGACGATCAGCGCTTTCTTCGCATGACAGTCGAAGACTTACTGACCTCTCGCACCCTGGTCGAAGATCAGCCCGTTGTGCAATTAAGCTAATCCAGCCAGAAGTTTGTAGTTTCTTTTGATTTTTGGAATCCTGAATTCGTAAGTTACCCTGAACACTCGTCAAGCAGCTACCAGCTTTAGTGACTATGGCATACTTATTTTTCTGGCATTGGGGAAGATAGCCAATTGCATTTCAAGCTCCGGAATCCAAGCGGTATACCAAATTGATCTTTGAGTGCTATAGATCTGGGAGAGCAACCTAAATCCTCCACTTGTAGGCGACTTTAAGCCAAAGCAGTCTCGGATTCTCAAAGTCCCTCAGACTGAGGGATTTAGGGGGCGAAGGATCTGTAGCATTAACAAATTGATTGGGTATTAGTCAGTGTATTTCAAGCCTGTAAGAAAAGCCACTAGCTTGTGGAGGACTATGAACAGAGTCGTTCGTTTTACCAGTATCACGCTTGTTTCGTTAAGCTGCATTGTTTTTGCTCTATTTCAAACCATGCAACCCGCACTCACTCTGCCAAAAACAAAGATTGAGACTTTACCTGTCGTCAGCGTTGCTCAAACTGTTGATTTTGGGCGACACTTCCAAGAATTGGGGGTTGAGGGTTCAATCATGATCTACGACTCGAAAAGCGATCGTGTCTTTCAACATAATCCACAACGCAATACAACCGCTTTTTTACCTGCGTCAACCTTTAAGATTCTCAACTCGTTAATTGCGCTAGAAACCGGAGTGATTTCGGATGAGCTTGCTATTTTAACGTGGGATGGAGTGTCAAGAAAGATTCCGGCATGGAACCGGGACTTGAATATGAGAGAGGCAATCAAGCTTTCGGCTATCTGGTTTTACCAAGTTTTGGCCCGCCGAGTTGGGCACGATCGAATGCAACAATGGGTGAGCAAAGTCGGCTACGGCAACCAAAAGATTGGTAGTAGCGACGACATTGATAAGTTCTGGCTACAGGGAAAACTGCAAATTACACCTCAAGAGCAAATTCAGTTTCTCCGTCGCCTGTACAAGAATGATCTGCCATTCTCTAAGCGATTGCTGTCGATTGTCAAAGACATCATGATCATGGAGAAAACACCAGACTATACCATTACGGGGAAGACAGGATGGGTCGGTGTTGCAGATGATGTGATGCCAAAAATCGGATGGTATGTGGGTTACTTAGAGAAAGGAGAGAATGTTTACTTTTTCGCTACTAACATTAGTATTCAAAATGAAAAAGATCCAGCCGCTCGACTAGAGTTAACCCGTCGCTGCTTTAAAGATCTAGCAGTGTTGTGATTAAATTTTCTACAACATTGCACCACTATTTTGCGGCACGATGACTATGAGAGGAGCAATGCCCATTATTGAACTCAGCTTTCCTACTGGATTGTTTTGAGCGCTTTAAGAAATTCATGTACGACAGGCGAAGGCTCATTGTGTCGCCAGGCTATCGCTAGTTTTAGCGTCAGAAAATCTCCGATTAAAGGACGATAAACAACACCTTTTGCACTTAGATTTTGCATATCAGAAAGCACAAATGTGATGCCAACTCCCGCCGCTGCTAACCCTAGGCGAGTTTGAGCAAGTTCTGCTTCGTGCACAATGTTTGGCACAAATCCAGCTTGCTCACAGTGTTTGATGAAGGCTGCATACAAAACAGGTGCCAGCGATCGTGGGTAAAAAATTAATGGTTCGGTTGCCAATGACTGAAGCGCGATCTGTTTTTGTCGAGCTAATCGATGGAAAGGGGGTAATGCTGCAACGTAGGTTTCTTCAAACAATGGATGGATGGAGAGAGACGGTTCACGAATGGGAAGATACACAAACCCGACATCAATTCGGTGAGTGCGTAATGCTTCAACGTGGGCTTCTGTTCCGCCACTGGTGAGGATTAATTTAACCTGAGAATAATTGTTTCGATAGTGTCTAACAATCTTGGGTGCGAGACTAAACAAGGTTGCCTCCGTCAACCCGATTCTCACTTGCCCAACTTGTCCTTCTGCGACTTGTTTGGTGATCTGAATGCCTTCCTCTACCTCACGGAGGACTTTGTGTGCAGTTTCAAGAAACTTTTGTCCGGCGATCGTTAATCGCACCCAATGTTTTGTCCGCTCAAGCAGTCGAATCTCTAAGCTATCTTCTAGCGCTTGAATTTGTTTGCTGAGTGCGGGCTGGCTCAGATGTAGCGACTCAGCCGCTCGACCAAAGTGTAGTTCTTCAGCCACCGTAATGAAGTATTTAAGTTGGCGGAGTTCCATAGGAGTGACTTGGTAATAACCTACAGCTATTACGCCATAGAAAATCAGAAATAACAACTCTCAAATTTGCTCTTAGTATGAACTTGAGCCGCTAAAGATTCTTATCAATCTGCAACGGCTAATAAAAAAGTCAACAGTAGAAGGTGTTGGGATGAACCCTGATCATTCTTATCAAACCACAGAGCAATTGCTGTCTCGTCGCACGACCCTTCGATGGATGGGATTGAGTGCAGCGAGCGCGGCCATTCCCCTTGCGCTCAACGGATGTGAATCTGGATCAGCACAGGGGCAAGCATCACCCCTCACACCAACCCGATCGTCAGAACTAATCACCAAAGAAATTCCACGTACCAAAGAAAGAGTGCCTGCGATCGGGCTAGGAACCTTCCTCACATTTGATGTATTGGCAAATCAGCCACGAGACAATATTCGAGAAGTAATGCGCCGCTTTTGGGAGGGTGGAGGGCGCGTGATTGATGTTTCGCCGCTCTATGGAATGTCAGAGGTGAATGTCGGTGAGTTTGCCAAAGCGCTGGGCATAACTAACAATCTATTTATTACCAACAAAGTCTGGGCAACGGGTGAGTATCTGGGAGATAGAAGTCAAGCACAGCGACAATTTGAGCAGTCTTTGAAGCGGTTATCTCGCGGTTCCTTTGGAGTTGTGCAGAGCGCTAATCAAATCGATGTCATGCAGGTTCATAGTCTGGTCAACGTGGAGGTGATGCTTCCTCTACTACGAGCCTGGAAGCAGGAAGGCAAAATTCGCCATTTGGGTGTGACCCATCATGATCCGCTGTATTTCCCGGCGATCGAATCATGGATTAACAAGGGCAATCTGGATTTTGTTCAAGTGCGGTACTCAATTTTTCAACGGGGAGTCGAAGAAAGAATTCTCCCAGCAGCAGCAGAGCAAGGAGTTGCTGTCTTAGCAAATATGCCCTTTGAAAAGGCGCGACTCTTTGAACTGGTGAAAGGGCAACCCTTGCCGAATTTTGCTCGTGACATAGGCTGCGAGAACTGGGCACAGTTTTTCCTCAAGTATGTGATTTCTCACCCTGCTGTTACAGCAGCGATTCCAGCAACGACGAATCCTGATCATGTGGCTCAGAATATGGGAGCACTCAGAGGGTCGCTACCAGATCAAGCAATGCGTGCCCAAATGGTGAAGCACATGGAAAGCATTCCTGGTTTTGACAACTTGACTCAAACTTCCTGGTATCCCAGCAAACAGTTTAGCGGTCTAGTACGCCTGCCAAATCCACGCCCAATTGGTTAAGGCGATCATGAAGCAGATTATTCTGAGTAGCTTTAGTGCCTTTTGTCGATCGTCTTCTCGCAGTCTGCCGCCGTTGCAGAAGTTGCTCCAGACAACCAGAGTAACCTAACTCTTGTAACGTTGGTCACATTAGCTTATCCTCAATGGTTCGGACAGTTTTTAGGTAACTCAGGTCAGCAGATAGACAAGAAAGCTATCGATCCACTAGGGTGCTAATCAGAAAAAACAAGCACCAAACCGATAGCCGTATGCAAATTGTACAAAGTCTGCTGGAATGGCAAGGGTTAAGCGACGGGCACTCAACGACCATTGACTTGAGCGATTTATTTCAAAGTTGGCGCTGTCCCGGACTGCGATTAAATCCCAGCCCAACTACGAGATCGCTGCTTAATTCTGTCCGAAGTGTTGATCAAGAGTAATGTCACTAATTCACATCGTCAATCTGAGGAACTCCATTCAGTACGAGGCTTTAGAACAGATCAGTAATTTTTACATTGATAAATTTTGAGAAAATACTTGACAGTAATTTGCATTAGTTTTACGCTGCATGAATCTGTCTTTTTGTTGCCTTAACGCAAGAAGCTGTCAATTTGTTTTCAAGGGTACAGAACCAAGCTGGAGTAGCTGTAATGAATAGCGCGATCGAGATTCTTAAAGCAGGCGGGATTGTCATGATCCCATTGCTGCTGTTTTCAATTACAGCCATTGGTCTGATTATTGAGCGATCGCGCTTTTGGAGTCGCATTATTAAGCGTCAGCCAAAAATGATGCAGCGAGTCTTGATGTTGTACCAAGAAAACAATGTGGCAGAAGCGATCGCGGTTCTGAAGAAGAATATTGACCTACCTGCGGCTCGGATTTTGCTATCGGCATTATCGCTTGATCGTCCGACTCCCGAACAGTTTCGATTAGCGATGCAAGCAGAAGCGCAAGCAGAAACACCGGGAATGAAGCGGTTTACAGACATCTTTGACATGATTGTGGGATTGTCTCCGCTCTTTGGATTGTTGGGAACAGTCACTGGATTAATCGTCTCATTTGCATCGCTCAATATCGGAAATGTCGGAGGCAGTCAGACTTCTGGCGTGACGGGCGGGATTAGTGAAGCGTTAGTTTCTACAGCTTCGGGGTTAGTCGTTGCAATTTTTAACTTATTTGCAGTCACTCTCTTTCGCAGCTTTTTCACTCGCCAGTCTGCTCTGATTCAGGAATACGCGAATCGACTTGAGCTAGTCTATAGCCATCGTTACGAAGATAGTTATCTGTCTAAGCTTCATTCTTAGTTTTTTCTTCTCACACTCCTATGCTATTTCCCGAAGAAAATGATGTACCGCCTCAGATCAACATTGTTCCGATGATTGATGTGGTGTTTGCGCTGCTCACCTTTTTCATTGTTTCGACTTTGTTCTTAACCCGTTCTGAAGGGTTACCTGTAAATCTTCCGCAGGCAGCAACCGCAAAGACTCAACAGCAAACGAGAATTGCAGTCAGTGTGCAGGCAAATGGTGAAATTGCATTAAACAAGCGACCGATGCAGCTTTCAGAATTGCAAGTGGGCGTGAGAACGCTAGTGCAAGCAAACCAGCAGGCAGTGGTTGTGATCAATGCGGATGAGAAAGTGCAGCATGGTGAGATTGTTGCCGTAATGGATGAGATTCGCAAAATCGAAGGTGTAAAAATGGCGATCGCCACGAAGAAAAAATGATTTGAGAACGAAAATCAAGCTTCATTTCTCAAATTGATGATCGCAAGTTGCCTCGCTAGAATCGAGGTGTACCCTGCCTACTGAGTCACCGTTATGTTATCTCGCCTCATCAGTCCTTGGATGCAAAACGGGGCAATGATTGCGATCGTCATCTCCAGCATCTTGAGTTCTCGTGCAATTGCCGCACCATCAACCGCAACAGAGTTTCCCCTTGTAAGATCATCGATCTTACAGCCCAACCTGCGAGTGCCGTGGTCGCAACCCGTTAGAGTGGTTGATTCATTTGACGGACAATCTCTGGCAGTGTTTGATCAAAATTATTTTTCGCGATCGTTTCGCAACCGTGATGGCGAAGTGAAGATAGTCAGCTTATGGAGGCCAAATTCTGTGCAGGTTTTACTTGCTTACCGTGGTAGAGAATGCACACTTGCTCAACGATCGTTTCCACGATATCACCGATTGTATGCTTCAAGATTTGGATATTCTCCGTTTGATGCCTTAGATGATGGCTTTCCTGATTCTGTTTGTTTCACCAATAGTGGCACTGAGAAAGTTACGGGACTAGCGGTCAAAGTGGGTGATCGCGTTTTTCAACTCGAAAACAAAAACGGTCAGTTTCCGATTTCTACGGAGCTTGCTAGCGCACTAAAAACTGCACCTGAGCAGACTGTGCAACTGAGAGCAACAGCGGATAATGGCGAAGTGATTGATAGTGCGATCGGGCAAGGAACCGTGAGAGCTTGGAGGAGCATTTACTGAGTTGAGCAAGCTCTATCTTGTCGATTAGCTACGGCTCTTGTCGTTGACAACTTGCAGCAGATCGAGTCTCAATTGATGTTGGGCGCTAAATAGGGATCGGAACCCTAGCAGTACAATTCCAATCGTGGCAAGTCCGGTTCCTGCCGCGATCGCAAAAATCAGCACAATTTGGTAACGAACAGCATCGGTTGGACTTGCTCCTGCAATAATTTGCCCAGTCATCATTCCCGGTAAGCTTACGGTTCCCATGACCATCATTTGATTGATTGTGGGGATCATTCCAGTTCGCAACGCTTCTTGAATTGTTTGCTGGGCTGCTTCCCATCGAGTCGCACCCAAAGCTAATAAAGATTCAATCTGATCGCGTCGAACCGTTAGATCTTCGGTGAAGCGATCGAGCGCGAGAGAAGCTCCAGTCAACGCATTTCCTAACACCATCCCCAACATTGGAATCACATATTGCGGGTTGTACCACGGTTCTACTCGAATGATGCCAACAACCGTCACCCCGATCATTAATGCAGAAGAGGCAAAAATTGAAACAAAGCTATTCCAGAACATTCCAGGATAGCGACGTTTAGTTCGCGCGATCGCAGATTGTCCGGCTAACACAGTCATTCCTAAAGTTACCATCAGAACTAACCAGGGAGACTGTAGCGTAAAAATCCATTTCAGAACATAGCCAATCAGTAACAGTTGAACGGTCATCCGAATTGCCGCAATTCCTAGCTGCTTCTCCAATTGAAGTTGCAGCACGATCGACAAAACAAGATTGATGACAATCAACAGTGCTGCAAGTGCAAGCTGACCATTATCGATAGGAACGTAAGAAGTCATCATAAGCGTTTGAGAATTAAGCGTTGATCGGTCATTCGCTCTAGTTGCTCTGGGTTGTGGCTAGTCCAGAAATACGATCGCGTTCGGTCTTCTTGCTGCCAAAGCCGTACAAGAGATTCAAATTGCTGCTCGGTGTGGGCATCCAATGAAGCAGTTGGCTCATCAAACAGCATTACCGTTGGAGCACAAAGTAAGGCGCGTAGGAATGCGGCAATTTGAGCTTCTCCACCTGAGAGCGCATAAACCGGACGATCGAGAAAATCTGTCGATCGTCCAAGCGCTGATAGATACTCTAGAATTCGATGCCTTTGAACCTCGTATCGATCCAGCGATCGGTGAACAGTCATTTTGTAGATCGCTTGTAGATTCTGTTCGACGGTTCCTTCGAGCAATGCAGGGCGCTGATGTAAGTAAAGAGTTTGAGTTCGATACCGGGGAATAAACCAGTCAGAAAGGTTCTTTCCTTGAAAAGCGATTGTTCCAGCTTGAATTGGATCGAGTGCGGCGATCGCTCTTAATAGCAGCGTTTTTCCGGCTCCGGCTTCGCCCGCGATCGCGCAACGCTCTCCTGGACGCAACTCAAAGTTAAGATGCTTCCAAATCCATCTACCTTGAATCTGCCGCCCTAAATTCTGGATAACTAGCAAAACAGTCTTAACCAGCACGTCAGCTTCACTATACAAAACATCGGGTTCAAAAAAGTATTAGTCATAACGCTGCCATTAGATCTCCTTCACACAGAAAATAAATCTCCGATGTATGCTCTGAGGAGCTTTAATAAGAATAGCTCTCAGTAGAAATCAGATCAGCATGACCATTTCGGTGTCAGAGCGGGATTGGGTAGAGTGGGAGGAAGCACGATATCGGTTGCTTGAGTATCCCGATCCGGCTGATCCAGACGATGTGCTGATGCCGCTACCGACTTGGATGGCGCAAGGGTACGGGCGAGAGATTGCCTTGCGGGAGGGGCTGATGGTGCGGATGGATGACTTTCGGGTGCGCGATCGCACTCAAACAATATGGGCAGAACATGAGTCTTGGTTGCACTTTCACTGTCATCTGTCAGGAGACCATCAGAATCCTGTTTCGGAAGTCGGCAACTCGGAATATGTGCTGTATGGCAGCGGGATCATGCCCGAACGGTTGGAAACTTGCTCTGGTCAGTTCCCGATTCTAGAAGTCGTGGTCGAAATGTCGCCAGAGGTGTTTATTAACTTTGCAGGTCGGGAAGGAATCGTACCGATCGAGTTTCAACCGTTGATTAGGACGGATCAGCCAGCTTATGCGCGGGATGGGGCGCTGTCTCCGATGATGCAGGGTGTGTTGTGGCAGATGATTCAATGCCCTTATCGCGGACTGATGAAGCGGGTCTATTTGGAGAGTAAGTCGCTAGAACTCGTGGCGCTGATTCTGGAGCAGGAACAGGAGGTGCAGCAAGGACGACGCACTGCTTCGCAGATACCGCAAGGGTCACTGTTTCGGATGAAGCCCGATGAGGTCGATCGCATTCATCATGCTCGAACGATTTTGTTGCGGAACTTGGAGCAACCGCCCTCGTTGCCAGACTTAGCACGGCAAGCGGGATTGAATGAGAAGGCGCTGAAGCAGGGATTTCGGCACGTGTTTGGCAAGCCTGTGTTTGGATATCTGCATGACTATCGGATGAAGCAGGCAGAGCAGTTGTTGCTGACGGGAGAGATGAAGGTGGGCGAGGTGATGACGCGGGTGGGATTTCACGATCGACGCTATTTTGCAGCGACGTTTCGGAAGAAATTTGGAACCAATCCAAGAGATTATCTCAAAGCAAGAACAAGTAGATCTCGTGCGATCGAGACTGATTGACTGAATGAAAGCCGTCTGCAACTTTCCTGAACCGCGCTCACCCAACCCTCTCCCGCAGGAGCTACCGTTCGCCCCCTAAATTCCCCATGCTGGGGGACTTTGAACATAAGTTGATTGGGTCTGTCATTGCTGCAACTTTTCGCCCCCTAATACCAAATCAATCTGTGAATGCTACAGGTTCTTTGCCCCCTAAATCCCCCATGCTGGGGGACTTTGAACAGCGGAACTAGAACGCGATCGCCTCAGTAATTTGCTGGAGAACTTGACTTAAGTTTGAGAGAACTTCTCGGTTGTGAAATCGCATCACTCGATAACCCAAGTGATTGAGGCGTTCAGTTCGAGCCGTGTCATACTCGACTTGTTGATCGTGAACGTCGCCATCCACTTCAATCACAAGTCGGTGCTGAGGACAATAGAAATCCACGATGAAGGACTCAATTGAATGCTGGCAGCGAAACTTTAAGCCGTTGAGTTGGCGTTTTCTTAAGGCTTCCCACAGCAGCTTTTCAGCCGGAGTGAGATGTTGGCGGAGATGTCGAGCCGCCGCAATACTCTTGGGAGTAGTGCCCCGAATGCGGTGAGGATCCATAGGGTTAATGGAGTGAGCTTGACACTACAGAGTTTGCCCATACCTATGCCCGATCGTCCCAACTCAAAGTCCCCCAGCATGGGGGATTTAGGCTACCGTGTACACACACGTCTTATTTGCTTCGTTTCAGTCGGCTTCTGCCCCCTAAATCCCCCAAAGTTGGGGGACTTTGAACGCTGAAACGCTCCTGTGAATCCTAGAAATTATTCTTGCTCAAAGTCCCCCAGCATGGGGGATTTAGGGGGCGAAGGATGTCAGCAACAGACAGATCAATCGACGTGTGTGTACACAGTAGGGGATCTAGGGGGCGAAGAATCTCGGCAATGATCAATCGATCGACTTGTGTGTATACAGGAGCTTAAAATGGTTGGGTGTTTAAGCGTTCAGACAAAGCTTGTTTGTAAGTTGTAGAGAGGTCTTCGTCAACTGAGACAAACCCAATCAATCCGCTCTCTTTGAATTTCTGATAGTAGCTCTTCTCCGCATCTGCTTTTGGCTCTGCGGGCTTAGGATAACGCTTTTTCAGAATTTCAATAAAATCAATCAGCAGACTTTGAGCTTCTTCTGGTAGCGATTGGATGTCTTTTTGAATTTGTTCTGGCGTGGACATAATTGAATATCCGACAGTGCTTCTCACCTCAGTGTACTGGGTAAATCGCAGAGGCAACAGTGAAAAAAGTCCGTCTAGCCTTCAGAAAAAGTTCCGCTAGTCCCCCAAGTCCCCATTGCGATCGCGTTTCTTAGTCTGGTATTTCTTGAGAGTGATTTTCAAGAAGGTGTGGCGAGATGCGGATGCGATGGGCTGCGGGGCAAGGACTACAGCGGTTGAGTTGGACGGTGAGCGTTCTGTCGGTGGTGGTGGCGGCGAGTGCTGGGGCGACGGAACCCGCAAAGGTGCTTCAGGCGCGGGATTTGCCTGCGAGTGCGAAGACGGTGCAGCAATGGACGGCACAGGTGGAAGCAGCAACCGCGCAAATTACCCAGATTCGACTGGTGCCGATCGAGGGTCGGCTTCAGGTGCAGATTGAGACCGCCGATGGCAGAACGCTGCAAGCCACCACGCGAGAAGAAGGAAATACGCTGATTGCTGAGATTGCGAATGCGGTGTTGGCATTGCCGGACGGGGGAGCATTTCGAGCAGAGAAGCCAGCGATTAGCGCTTTGCGCAACTCCGTAGGAACCGACATTACCGAGGTTACTGCTACTCAGGTGAATGCTGCAACGGTGCAGATTCGGATTGTGGGAAGTGCGATCGTTCCTGTTGCGGGGATTGTGAAGAGCGATCGGGGTTTAATCCTGAGTGTTGAACCGGACGAAGATGCAGTAGAAGAAGAGATTACGGTAACGGGCGAGGGAGCGCGAGGCTATCGAGTGCCGAATGCAAGTACAGCAACGAGGACAGATACGCCACTCCGAGATATTCCTGCTTCGATTCAAGTTGTGCCGCGACAGGTTTTAGAAGATCGCAATGTCAGAACAATTAATGAAGCAGTTGAAACCGTTAGCGGTGTTGTGAGCGATTTCACCTTTTTCGGTGCGCCAGGACTAGAGAGTAGAATCATCAGAGGATTTTCTCAAGGTGCTAATGACGGGGGAGGCGGAAACTTACGAAATGGCTTCCGCGACGGAGGATTCTATGGATTGAGAGCGAGTGAGACATTTGAGCAAGTAGAAGTTCTAAAGGGACCCGCTTCGGTTCTATTTGGCTCACTAGAACCAGGTGGAGTTATCAACGTAGTCACTAAACAACCTCTCAGCGACCCTTACTATAAAATTGCATTAGAAATCGGAAATCGGAACTTCTATCAACCTACTATTGATTTTTCAGGACCTCTAACGAGCGATAAATCTGTACTCTATCGATTGATTGCTAGTTATCAAACTTCAGACGGCGTTCAGAAATTTGTTAATACAAACCTGACTGCAATCGCGCCGACGCTCACTTGGAAGCTTGGAGATCGCACAACTCTGAATTTATATTATGAGTACCTCAGATCTGTGGGAGATAGCCCTACCCTACCCAGTGGACTTTTTGACGGCAGTGCTATTTTTCCTAGAGAGTTCTTCCCAGGTTATCCTCAATTTTCCTTTCTTGAATTCACAACTCAAAGATATGGCTACACACTGAACCATGAATTTAGTGATAATTTACAGATTCGGAACACCATTGCTGTAAACAATACTTCTGCTGTCGATCTTCGTGCTGGCGGCTCACAGCTACTAGATAATCAATTTTTAGTTGTTAGCCCAGAAGAAGGTTTTTTCAGCTATCACAATGTTTTTGGTCAGATCGATTTACTTGGGAAATTCAACACAGGCTCGATCGCGCACCAACTTCTCGTCGGTTTTGACTACTACCGTGTCAACATCCCAGCATCGGGTGCGTTTGGTGCTAGTAATATTCCGACGCTTGATATCTTAAACCCAAATTACAACAACATTCCAGAGCCTATCTATGATACAAACTTCGAGATTGTTGATAAGGTTCGATCCTATGGTTTTTACATCCAAGATCAAGTTACGTTACTAGATAACCTGAAGCTTCTGATTGGTGGTCGATTTGATTGGGTTTCGACTGTCAGCGAGGGCGATTTTAGAAATAGTGGTCAAGAAAGAAACAACAGCGCGTTTAGCCCTCGAATTGGTTTGGTGTATCAACCCAGTAAAACCATCTCACTCTACGCGAGCTATAGTCAGTCTTTTCAACCTGTTGCTACCTTTGGAGCATTTAATACTGATGGTGAAGCCTTCGAGCCAACCAAAGGAACCCAGTATGAAACGGGCATCAAAGCCGATTTTCTAGATGGAAGGCTTTCAGCAACCTTAGCTGCCTACCAAATCACCAAAACAAATGTCATCACTCCCGATCCAGTGAGTCCTAGACTCTCGATTCAAACCGGAGAACAACGCAGCCGAGGAGTCGAGTTAGATGTCACAGGTAGGATTCTCCCAGGTTGGAATGTAATTGCATCTTATGCTTACACGGATGCGAAAGTCACTGAAGATAATAGTATTCCTGTAGGAAATCGCTTGCAGGGCGTACCAGAACAGCAAGCCAGTCTTTGGACAACTTATCAGATTCAAAAAGGGGGCTTAAGCGGTTTCGGAGTTGGGTTGGGGCTATTTTATGTAGGTAATCGGCAAGGAAATTTGGCTAATTCATTTACGTTAGGCAATTACTTTCGGACTGACGCATCATTGTTCTATCGCCGCGATCGATTCAATGCAGCAGTCAACATTCGCAACCTATTCGATATAGACTACTTCAATGTTGGCTTTGAAAGGGGTGATCCTCTAACTATCACAGGTTCTATCAGCTTAGAATTTTAGCTTTTAGTTGATGAAGAATCGATCAGGAGAGACAGTTTTAGCAATGCCAAAGTCGATTCGTAGAATTTTTAGACTGCTACTTCTAATCGTCATTACGATGACATTTGCTGTTGCCTGCCGTAATTCCACTCCACTAGAGCAGAGAAGTTTCAACCTTGTACAAGAACCAAGCCTTGCACAAATGCCCACAGCTACAAAAGTAGTAGAACACGCTTTGGGTCAAGTCAAAATCCCACTGCACCCGCAGCGAGTGATTGTAATGGACGGTAATATCTTTCTCGATCCTGTGCTTGCACTAGGCATAAAGCCAGTTGGTATTGCCCCTTGCTCTGGCTGTCTAGAAGGTCATTCAGGTATTGATCCTAGCCTGACAGCCAATATTCCAAATGTTGGAGATGAGCAACCTTCGCTAGAAAAGATTCTTCAACTCAAACCCGATCTGATTCTATTGCACAAATATCAACAACGAATCTATCCA
>NZ_JBJPHU010000092.1:0-28280 GCF_052939515.1 Phormidesmis sp. 146-33 | reverse complement strand
CTTCGATCGCGGAAACTCCAGAAATTGAGGAACCGAGCCTTCCTGCCGCAATCGAGTCACAAACACATTTTCCAACGTTGGCTCTGCGGGATTGATTGCGCCCACTTTCAAGTCATGCCGATCGAGGATCTCCCGTACCTGCGCCTCTCCCTCTCGCAAATCCGTCACCAATACATCCAAGCGATCGCCAAAGGTCTGCACATCCGCGATCGCCGTTTCACCTAATTCCCCGCTGGTGGCTAACGCCCGCTCTGCTGCACTCAAATTGGAAGGAAAAACCTCTAAACGCTCTAACCCCAGACTATTTCGCAACTCAGCCGGAGTGCCAATCTGCTGGATCTGACCGTCATACATCAAAGCGACTCGGTTACAGCGTTCGGCTTCGTCAAGATAGGGAGTCGCTACGACGATCGTCACCCCTTCCGCAGACAAGGCCGCCAACACATCCCAAAATTCTCGCCGCGAAACCGGATCAACGCCTGTCGTCGGTTCATCTAACAACAAAACTTGAGGCTCAGACACCAGCGCACAACAGAGAGCCAGCTTTTGTTTCATGCCGCCCGACAGTTGACCCGCTAAACGATCGCCAAACTGAGCCAGACTCATCAGCCGCAGATATTTGTCTCGACGTTCTTGGAAGAGGCGATCGGGGACTTGCCGCAAGCCCGCCACATAGCGCAAGTTTTCATTCAAGCTCAAATCGAGATAAAGCGAAAACTGCTGCGTCAAATAGCCAATCCCTAATCTCGCCTCTCGTGCAGGCTGATTGAGAACGCGCACCTCTCCCGCTGTCGCCTCCATTACGCCGCCCAAAATGTGAAACGTCGTCGTCTTTCCTGCTCCATCTGGCCCAATTAGTCCAAACACTTCCCCTCGTCGCACTTCAAAATTGACTCCCCGCACCGCCGCCACTCGTCCATAATGCTTGTGCAAATTGGCGACTTGAATGATCGGGGAACTGGAAACTGAAGCGTCCAGCGTAGAAGTGGGATGGTCGATCGCATTCTGACTCATAGAAAACGTCCTGATTGCGATTATTCGCCGTTGAGTTTGACTTCGGCATCGGCCGGCATTCCGGGTTTGGCGAAACCGTTGGGATTGTCGATCGTCACCTTAATTCCAAAGACTTGCTTGACGCGATCGTTTCTAAAATAAATATTTTCTGGCGTAAAAGACGCTTTGGGGTCGATCGCCGCCACTTTTGCCGCCAAAGGCTGATCAGGATTGGAGTCGAGAAACACACTTGCAGATTGTCCCACCCGAATTTTGCCAATCTCGCCTTCTGGCACATAGCCGCGTAAATAAACCGAATTCAAATCAATCACGGTCAACAGCGTTTTTCCTGTTGCCACGACGGCCCCCGGTTCCACAGGCCGAGCCGTCACCACTCCAGCGATCGGACTCTTGATCGTGAAGGAATCCAACCGTTTTTGTAACTGCTGTTGAGCGGCGATCTTATTTCTCACTTTGGCTTGAGCGGCCGCCAGTTTTGCAGAAGCTTGATCGCGCTGTTGATAAAAGCCAGCCAACTGAGCGCTACGAATATCCGGATTCAATCCCGTCGTCTGCACTTGAGTTAGCCCACCCTGAGCCGCACTGAGCTGATCACGAGCCGCCGCAACAGCCGCCTGACGAGACAACAACGTTGCTTTAGCGGTTTCGATCTTTGCCTGAGTCGTTTCGACCGTCGTTTGGGCTTGATCAAACTGCTGCTGATTGATTGCGCCATCTGCCACGAGTTGAGCATAGCGATCGCGCGTCTTAATATCCAATCTCAGTTGCGCTTCGGCTTGCTTGAGGTCAGCTTCGGCTTGCTTCACCTGTGCCTGTGATTGTGCCAGTTGAGCATTGGCCGCAGAAACGGTAGACGAGGCTTGACTGATTCGCCCGGTTGCGTCGCCTTTGGACTGCTGCAAATTAAGCTGCGATTCTCGAATTCGACTGTCTGCCACAGCCACCTCTTGTCTCGCCTGCTGTTCTTCTTGCCGAGCCGCCTGAATGTCTGCCGTCGCTGCTCTCAACTGTTCGGGCACTTCTTCATCGGTGATCTCAGCAATCACCTGATCTTTTTGCACCTGATCCCCTTCTCGAACGGCGATCGTACTCACCCGTCCCCCTGTCTTTGCCCCAATATCCGTTTCGTCTGCCTCAATCCGTCCGCTCAGTCGCAGTGCTGTCGCTTCAGGTTTGGGCAAAAGTTGCCAGGTGGCGTAACTGATCCCGGCGATCGCCACTCCAATCGGAATCAGCAACATGGGCTTAAATTTACGCCGCGCTTGAGGTTTGAGCGAATCCTGAATATTGTCCGTCGATTTGGGAAGAGTCTGAGACATCGCAGTAAGGCTTTTAAAGCAGCGAGGATGCGGGTTAAAATCATACTAGACTGTCCAGTTTGATTAAACAATCCCTCTTTGAAAAAGTTAATAAGCCAATCTGAATTCAAAGGCAAGAATGGCTAGTAGCGGTCAATGATGGGTAGGCTGTGGCTAACGGACGATCGAGGGTTCTGTCTTCTCGTCTCCAGTCGCTCTACGGAGTCTTAATTGATCACTTAGGATCGTCGATGTCCCCTGACTCACCGCCGCCGATGTCTGAGTTAAAAGTGTCTGAGTTAAAAGTATCTGAGTTAGAAGTATTTGAGTTAAAAGTGTCTGAGTTAAAAATCTTGAGCGTGGCTGCCAGTCCAAAACAGGAACAGATCCTTCAGGGGGCGATGCGAGTTTTTTTGCGATCGGGATACCCAGGCACCAGCATGGATCGAGTGGCCACAGAAGCAGGCGTGTCAAAACAAACCATCTACAGCCACTTTCGCGACAAAGAAGGACTATTTATCGCCTTGATCGAGCGGGCCACGATTCGCCACTTTCAAGAAACCTTTTGCTCAGAATCGTTGCGCGGCGACCCGGCGATCATGCTGCGACAAATTGCAGAGACGTACTTTTTAAAGGTAGTCAACGAGGAATATTTATCTCTGTTTCGGATCATTATTGCCGAGTCCGCCCGATTTCCAGAATTAGCCAAGCTCTACACTCGCGCCGTTGTCGTCCAGGGTCGGCAGCTTCTCAGAGGTTATTTTGATCTGCACCCCGAAATCGGCATTGATGACCCAGACGCGATCGCCCAAATTTTCTTCGGGTCGCTCGTCTCATTCGTCGTTTTACAAGAAGTTCTCTACGGCAAAGACATCATTCCAATGGAGCGCGATCGCTTGATCAACAACCTAATTAATTTAGTCCTGGCGCAAAGAAGGGATGAGGGATGAGGGAGGAGGGATGAGGGAGGAGGGATGAGGGAGGAGGACAGAAATTGGGAGTTGTGGCGATTCGTCGAGGTTCTTGTTTGGTAAGAGCAAAATCCGAAATATTGACACCCCCAAACCGATAGAAACAATTTTTTCCTCCCTCCTCCCTCCTCCCTCCTCCTTTCCTCCTCCTTTCCTCCTCCCTCTTCCGACTCTCTCCCCAATTCCCCTTTTCCCTGATACTGGAAACATAAGAGCGATCACTTTTCGGAGGCAAGATGCTGCTATCTAAAGGGTTTGAAATTGAGGTTTACACAGGAACGCCCGAAGGTGAAGTCGTCGGCATGTCTGACAAAATTGTGGCTACACTTGACGGCTTTGTGAGAGAACCGGATAGCCGAAACGTTGAATACACCACCCCTCCTAGCTATCGATACGAACGATCGCTCTGTGATCTGGTACGCCCTCGCACTCAACTGCGCCAATATCTCAAACAACTTGGAGACTATACCCTGATTCCGGGAAGCACGTTGTCCTTGGGAGGAGCCGATCGCTTTCATCGCTCTGATCCTGGAAATCCTTATCACGATTACATCGAACAGACTTATGGCACCAAAGTTGTCACGGCCAGCGTCCATATTAATGTTGGCATTAGTGATCCGGAAGTTCTCATGCGGGCCTGTCGGCTGGTGAGGCTAGAAGCTCCGTTGTATTTGGCGCTGAGTGCCGCCTCTCCCTTTTTGAATGGGGACGTGACGGGTTACCATTCAACTCGCTGGGGACTTTTTCCCAAAACACCTGCTCACGTCCCCCTGTTTGCCAGCCACGCTCACTTTATCAACTGGACAGAAGAACAACTAGCAGCCGGAACGATGCAAAATGTGAGGCATCTCTGGTCATCGGTACGTCCGAATGGCGATCGCCGTCCCTACAATCTCAACCGTTTGGAACTGAGGATTTGTGATCTGGTGTCTGATCCGATCGCCCTCCTCTCGGTTACAGCCCTTCTAGAAGCTCGACTTATCCAACTTATCGAAAATCCTGATCTCGACCCGCTCCAACTCAGCGACCTCTCTGCCGAGGAATTGGTCACGCTGACCGACCAAAATGAAAGCCTCGCCGCCAAGGATAGTTTGCAGGCTGAATTGCGCCACTGGCAGGACGGTCGGCCTATTTTGGCTCAAGATTGGGTCGAAGAACTTTATGGTGAAGTCTGGTCGATCGCCAAAAAACACGGCTTTAGCTGCTTTTTACTTCCTGTTAAAAAAATTCTTCGAGAAGGCAATGAAGCGCAACGCTGGCTAAAACTCCGACAGCAGGGCTGGGGTAATCAGCAGATTCTGATGGACGCAATCCAATCAATGCAAATGCAAGAAGTGGCGCTTCAAGCAGAATTGTTGGTGGCGTAAAGACAAATCTGGTCGGTGACCTTTAGCGGTTGGAGTAAAATTGTCAGCAAAATTTTAGTCTGACCGCTAAATTTTGAAGGTAAATCAACTAAAGCTCCCCTAAAAATGCGATCGATCCCTAAGCCAACTGATTGATTCTTCTGCGCCAAATTAGAGATTGATAAAAGGAGAATTTAAGTTCTCGCCAAGAAAAATCACTACTTTATGACAAAATCAAATCTTTAATCTATCCAGAGGCTGATGATAATTTAAAATTAAAATATCTAATCAATCCATCAATGATTCTCTATTATTAAAAAAATATATCAATCGTTCAATTTAGCCGATCATCTGCATTCTTCTGGATACTGAGAACTCAAGTATTGATTCATTCATGCCTAGAATTGTCCTGATTCAGCCCCTGATCCCCCCTAACACGGGTAATATCGCTCGAACCTGTGCTGCTACAAATACCGAACTTCACCTAGTCGGGCCGCTAGGATTTGAAATTAGCGATCGCACCCTCAAGCGGGCTGGCCTCGACTACTGGCCCTATGTCAACCTGCACTGTCACGAGTCTTTACAAGCGTTTCAGACCTTTCACCAACAGCAGGGCGGCCGCTGGATCGGCTTTAGCACTTCAGGACGTTCTAGTTATCTTCAGGTCAACTATGCGATCGACGACTGGCTGCTATTTGGTAGCGAAACGACCGGACTCTCGACCGACGTGTTGTCTGCGTGTGCTCTGACGGTTCATATTCCTATGAGTCAGCCGCAGGTTAGAAGTCTCAACCTCTCTGTCAGCGCAACTGTTGGACTATTTGAGGCTCGTCGCCAACTCGGATTGATGCAGTAGTTGTCCACGATTGAGAGCAGGTTAGGGCGACCTTTGCGGACACCTCAAAGAGACCACCTCCAGATTATGAAAGCGGCCGGGTCTGAGTTAACGTGAATTCGATGGAGTTTTTCCGCTCCGTTATTCAGCACTTCAGCCCCCTAAATCCCCCAGAATTGGGGGATTTAGGGGGCTGAAGTGCTGAATAACGGAGTGAGTCACTCTCATCGAACTGACGTTGAGTTAACGTCTACCGCTCAAATCCTGAACCCTTTTGTAGCGCTTGTTTGTAGCGCTTGAACTCAGCCCTGTTATCCCAGAATTGTGCAGAAAGCTTTGTTTCTTAGCTCAAATACTTCTGTTAATCCAAAATCGCTTTAACTCCGGCAAGCCGTAGATCTAAGGATTAGAATCTATGATGGCTGACCAATGCCATATCTATATATGTGCATCTAAATATGTGCATCTAGGCATCAAGCTGATAATCATGCAGAAGTTGTGCAGAGAAAATACTGCCTCCTGATTCACAAAGTGAAATCATCCCCACAATTAGTGATTTACACTACTAAATTGCTTTAAACCAATAAGAAATTTATATCAGAGGTGCCGATCGTCGGAAGAACTTCAGATTTTTATCTTCGAAATTTCAAACTATTAATTTTCAATGGCTGAAATCTTCGTGGAGTGAGGATTCTAGCTTTTATAATTTCTTCCAGGCGACAGACCTGCGTCTTTAGAGTATGGTAGTCTGCATGATTCTACGGTTGAAGGCGAATCTGCCTTTGCTTTAACTTCATGTCACTACATGCTGATAATCAGTGACTTGACGCGGATCTTAAGATTGGACTAAAGATTCAATTAGACAGATTCACACCCTGTCCGTCTTTCTGAGTTATGAATCAACAACTGCCCCATATTTTCCTGTTGCAATCTGAGCAGAGTAAGCTAAACTCCTGTTTGGATTTGTCTCAGGTCAACATCGGACAGTTACCCTGTTACGATAAGTTGCTACAAGTCAGTCACCCGCGTTTTTGGTATTTGTCAGGAAATCATTTCATTTTGTTGAATGATATGAACTTGTCTAAATCAAAAAAGCAAGGTAATCTTGCCTAAGTGTATTTACCGATTGTGATCTCGATCGCTTCTTCAAGCAGTTTTGATCACTGACAGAGGGTGAAATTCATGACTCAAGGACAGTTAAATGCTGGACATTTAGGAGGTCGTTTTTTGAAACGAGCATTTCCGCAAGAGATCAATCCTGTTCCCTTTAGCGCTGTCAACAATGACGCTCTGACGGAACAGCCCAAGCAGGCGCTCCCAGAATCAAACCGTCGCGTTCGCACTTCTGCCGCCATGATCGGGTTGGCAATTTCGATGGGAGCTTACGGGGTACTTGCACCTCAACAAGGAGAAGCCGCTGTCGCCGCTGAACCTGTTCCTGCCGAACCGACCGCCGCTACGATACCCGATGTTGCGGTTTTGCCGCCCCTGAGTGAAGCTGCTGCTGCCGTTCAATCCGAACAGGTCAAGCACACGGTTCAAGAAGGTCAAACCCTCTGGAGAATCGCGCAGCTTTACAAACTCGGTGTCAGCGAACTCGCCACGCTCAATAATCTGCGCCCTGACAGCGTTCTCTACGTTGGGCAAGTGCTGCAAGTGCCCGCAAGCGCTTCGACCGTTGAGCAAAGTCGGCCTGATGACCGTGCGGCTGTGTCTGCCACTGGTTCTACAAATGCAGTAGTGCCCTCACTCACAGAACCCGTTGCTGTCATCGCCTCAAGCCAGCCTGGGATTTATACCCCCGGTGACGAGTCTCAGCAGCTAAAGAGTAAGCAAGATGCTGCCGTCCAGAGCCTAAAGCAGCAGCGGGATCGTCTGAAGCAGAGTTTGGCGGAGTTGAAGTCTGAGGAGTCCGAGAACGGGTTGGCTTCCACGGCGGAGGTGCCATCTCCTGCTGAAGTGGCAAATCTGATGAGCTATCAGGTAAACGCTGGGGAAACCCTGTCCTCGATCGCGCAAGCTCACGGGGTTTCTTCCTCGGAATTGGTGAAGATTAACCAACTGAGCAATCCCAATTTGCTAAAGGTTAATCAATCGATCAAAATTCCCCAATCTAGCGCAGCCTTGCCTTCGCAGGTTGCCTCAGTTCCGGTTGCTTCAGTTTCAGACAGACTGACTTCGGTCACCGTTCCAGTGGTGCCTAGCCTTTCTGCTGCGACCAATCAACCCACTGCGCCCTCTGTTTCTGTAAATGTCCAGCCCATTCCTTCGACCGCTGGCGTAGGCGGAGATGCCGAGCAGTTTGCCCTCGTAAATCCTTCTGGAATTACATCAGGCGGACAATACGGCAAAACTCAAGCGCCTCAAGCGTCTCAAGCGATCGACTCCAAGCAGCCCGATCAGTACGTCAACAACCTGGTTTCAGAGGTGGTTAAGCTGCGTCAAAAGTACCAGTCTAGAGGATCTAGCCAACCGTCTAAGCCTCTAGACTCCGGTCGTACTCAGGCTCCCGCTCCCTCCACGCTCAACGCTTCGACTCGACGGGTCAACCCAGAGTTTCGTCCCAGTCGCAATCTAGAAACCCTCCAAGCAGAGCTTCGCAGTTTGCAGCAGCGTGAGCGCAAATCAGAAAAACCGCAGGCTAAGAAACCTCAAATCGTGGCAGCCGCTCCTGCGGGTTCGGAGTCCTACGCGCCCTTGATGCGGTCTTCGGTGGGCAAAATGGTTTCTCCTAGCCTACCGCCGTTGGGCAAGCCCGATTCTTACTTGCCTGGAAGTGGTAAGTTTGCCGGATATATCTGGCCTGCTAAGGGAATGCTGACTTCTCCGTATGGCTGGCGCTGGGGACGGATGCACAAAGGGATCGATATTGCGGCCCCGATCGGGACTCCGATTGTGGCGGCGGCTCCCGGTAAGGTGATCACCGCAGGCTGGAATGATGGCGGCTATGGCAACTTGGTCGAGGTCAAGCACGCAGATGGCAGCGTTACCCTCTATGGGCACAATAACCGCATTTTAGTGAAAGTGGGTCAGCAGGTCGCTCAAGGTCAGCAAATCGCTGAAATGGGCAGTACAGGCTTTAGCACCGGGCCTCACTCTCACTTTGAAGTTCATCTTCCAGGTCAGGGAGCGGTTAACCCGATCGCCTATCTGCCTCAAAATCGCGGCTAGTCGTTCTGTGAATGACTGATTTCTTCTTGGAGGAGTCTTACTGGCTCCTCTTTTTGCTATTTTTACAGGACGCTCTAGATTCTGATTCGAGTCTTGTGCTATGCTTGTTAAGGCAATAATTCAATTTGGCTCAGTAGCTCAGTGGTTAGAGCAGGGGACTCATAAGCCCAAGGTCGCAAGTTCAAATCTCGCCTGAGCCATAAAGAAAAGCAAGATACAGCGAAGGTTTCAAGGAATTCCCTCTGTTTTGTGTTGGGTCAAGTTAGCTCAGTTTGGGCTAGAAATTGGGGTAAATTTGGGGTAAAACGTTTGAGTACGAACGTTCCTGTTTAGGAGTTTCACGAAGCGCTTTCAAAGGTTCGGTTCAGATCAAGGTATCGAACGATCGCATTCAGCTTGTGTTTTCAGTCGCTGGCAAACGTCACTACCTCTCCACTGGACTTGCGGATACACCTAGTAATCGCAAAGTGGCAGAACGCAAGGCAGCGATGATCGAAGACGACATTTTCAAAGACAGGTTTGATCCAACGCTGGAGAAATACAAGCCGCACTCGGCTCTCAGCAACGTTACCCCAAGTTTTACCCCAAGTGCGCCGCCAAAGACTTCGCTGATCGAGCTATGGGAACAGTACACCGAGTTTCAAAGCGCTCATCTCGAAGAAACGACGATCATTCGGGATTACGGCAAAGTCGAGAAGCGTCTTCGCAAAATGCCCAAGCCGAATTTTGAAGATGCAATTGCGATTCAAACTTATCTGCTCAAGAATTACGCGGCAGAAACGGCAAAACGTACCCTGAAGCAACTGAGTGCTTGTTGCGAATGGGCAATGCGGAAGAAATTGGTGACTGACAATCCGTTCAAGGAGTTGACTAGGGAAATTCGGACAAAAAAGAAGAGTCGGGTGTCGCGCAAGCCGTTTTCTCGAACTTGCGTTCCAGCGATCATCTCAGCGTTTGAGAATGATACCTATTCCTCGAAGTTCTCCCCGATTCCGCATTCGTATTACGCTTCCTATGTCAAATTCCTATTTCATACCGGATGCCGACCCGAAGAAGCGGACACGCTCCGCGTGAGCCGAAGGCAACGCACTCAAATGGAAGCACATTGAGAAGAATCGCATCTACTTCTGTGAAGCGGTTGCCACTGATGTGAGAATCCGTAAGTCTACGAAGACGCATACACCACGCTATTTTCCGATCAATGTAGAATTGCAGCGCATCTTGGACGAGATTAGACCGCAAGCTAGCAGCGCAAATGACTTGGTGTTTCCAGCAAGAAACGGGAAAGAATTGGATATGCACAACTTCTTGAATCGCGTCTGGAAACCTGTCGTCAAGCAATTAGTGGCAGCAGGCAAGGTCAAAGAATATTTGCCTCAGTACAACTGTCGTCACACATTCATCACCCTGTGCTTAGAAGATGGGATTTCTTCGCGTCGGGTGGCTGAATGGTGCGGGACATCTGTTGCGGTAATTGAAGAGCATTACGCAGGGACAATCAACCACATTCAAGTCCCATCGTTTGGGCTAGAAGAGAATGAATTTGGTGATTAAGATAGCGAGGGGTTGATAGAATCAGCCCATTTTTTCTTGATGAATCTGTTTTGGAGGCAGTGCGATGTCGTGATGTTCACAGGAAAATTTGACAATCTTCAGGGTTCCAATCTCCAAGGGCGGACTTCGGCTAATGCGAGTAGCGCTTGCTCTGCTAGGGGCAAATCAGCCTCGTCAGCCGCGCTAGGCAATCGATTCTTCATATATGCTTCATCTAAGCCTGTAAGTTGGCTAAATTCTTCTTCAATACCGTCGAGCAGTTCATCCTCAACATACAAGCAGCGCGAACTCACCTGCCAGTCTCGATCCCAAAAAATTCGATCGGCTAAGTCTTCGATGATTTCTTCCCACAAGTCGAAGTCAGTGGAGAGATCGCTAAAATCAGCTTCTTCCTCACGTTCTCCGTATTCTTCGACAGCAGCTACCCAGCGAGGGCGTACAAATTCTTCAAAGGCGTTCCACAGCGATCGACGATAAGCATATTTCAAATCTTCCTCATCCTCCGACCATTCATCCTCTTCTGAAATTTCTTCCTCCAATCGCATCTTTAGGTAAGCGAAAGGGAAGTAAGCACCTGCTTCGAGAACATTCGTCAATTCCGGAGCTTCAACTTCTGGCTTCAAGAGTGCGGATAGACAATGATGGAGAATGATGACTTTTTGCTGGAAATTTGCAGAATCGAAAATGCGAACACTACGTGGAGCGAAGCTTGCGCCCGTTTTGACATCTAGCTCGTCGCCCATGACTTCGATGTAATCGATCACATCTTGCATGGTGGCTAGATAAAGTTCTGCCTCAGTGCCTTGGAGCGATCGTATTCCTAAACTGGTGTGCCAAACCATCCATTCCTTGCATCAGTCCCAAAAGGTTCCCTCCTATTTTCTGCGATCGCTTCGAGATTTCTGATGGCAGATCGCAAAGGTTTTTCTCGAAAATGCGAAATAAAGAGTTCCGTGATTCGTCAGAAGAGGCAGAATAACGAGATTACTCCTATTTCTTCACGTTAATATTGAGCAGCTTCTGCGGAGATGCAAATAAATGCAGCCTCAATTGTTGGGTCGGTATCTCAACCTGGATGACTTCTGTACTTGTACCCAGACCTACCAGAAGCATCAAGATCTCATCAACCCCTATCCACAAAACATAGACGAAACGATTCCAGCATTGCAAGCACTCTGTCAGCATTTGCTTGACCCCATCATCGACCATTTTGGCAAAGAGCGATTTCAGCTTACCTATGGCTTCTGCTTAAGAGATTTGAAGCGCCTTTTGAGCCAGAAAGACCCAGAAACAGGAATTAAAAATGGTCGCGTTGATTCGAGCCGAGATCAGCACATGGCGCATGAGGTGAATCGGAATGAGAAGTACTACTGCGGTAGCTTCGCTGTTGCCCGAAGGGGTAAACGCTTAGGTGCTGCCTGCGATTTTCGGATTGTGGATTTGGAGAGCGATCGCTTGGTGGAGTGGATTCTAGGGCGGCGATTGCCGTTTGATTCGCTGTATTTCTATGGAAGCGATCGGCCGATTCACATTAGCTACGGTTTGCAACACAAGCGTAAGATTTGGACATTCGCTGAAAATGGAGCCTCTGTCAAAATGCATAGTCTTCATCTTTCTTTCGGATCTAAGGAAGCACAGCAACTAAAGCGACAGGAATAGGCAAGAAGTACGTTTGCCATCCCAGTCGGGCAATACCCTAGAATTCTGCAACCATATTGAAACTTTAGAACTTGCTTCCTGTGCATTCTCAAGCAAGAGAGTTCATCAGTTCAAAATCTGAGTTTTGCGCTTCTTCTTCTAGAAGTGAAATGACTCCATGAACACATTCAGCAGAGTGACCTTGAGGACAGATTGGAACGTTAGATTCGTCCCTAAACGCGTAAAAGGTCATGTAGGACGAAGCGTTTTCTGATGAGCGTGCCTCTACTTCCAGCATTGGGTGAGTTGCAAACAGGAAATAGCGAACTTTATGTAAATCTGGCAATACCTTGCACAACTTGTCAGCAGAAATTGTAGTGAAATCCGCACCACGCTGCCGAGCTAGAGAGCAGGCAACCTCTCCAATGGGGTCAACATCCCTGATCAGGCGATGCTTCCAAACTTCGGCTGTGCTGCCGTTCTTCACTCGCTTTGTCCAAGGACGAAGACCCGCTAAAGAATAGTCTCCTCCAAGCGAACTAAAAAGATTAAATTCCGGATCAAAAGTAACCTTAATTTGTCTTGTACGGCTACTTGCTCTGTTAATCTCTGCGACCACTGCGCTTGCAGTTTCATTGCTAGTTTGTTCTCCAATCGTAAAGACTGGATGTTGCCATGTCACAGTATTAAACTTGAACGCGAAGTTATTCTGCATTCGAGGTGGCAGCCCAAGCTTGAGCCAGCACAATACTCTATCAAATAGCATCTTTCGAACAATGACTGACTGTGCCTCAAGATTCCTCTGGATGTCTCCTAGTTTTTGATTCATCTCTTTGTTTTGTTCGCTGGCATTCTCCAAAATTTGATTAACTACCAGTAACCTATTTTCTTGAACAGCGGTTAAGATTTCTTTTTCTTTCTCCTCATTCAATCCCCCTAAAATTTTCAGGCGTAATTGCTCATCTTTTATTCCTAGCTCTTCAAACCTTTCATGTAGCGCTAATTCCCTTCTTTCTTCATGTGTGCCCGTCATGATGAGATAGTGTGCCGTCACATCAGCAACTTGTCCAAGCCTTGCAACTCTGCCATTTCTTTGCATTAGAACAGCGGGTGATGAGCTTAGATTCCAATGCACAACCTGACTTGCAACTTGAAAATCAAAGCCTTCATCTGCTGCTGAAGTTGCTACTAAGACGCGAACATTTGAGCGTTCTACACCGCGAAATCTGCGAACAGCCCTTTCTCTTTCTGCACTACCCATACTTCCCTTAATCTTTTCACAAATGCCAGGAAGGGCTTTAGTGATAATTTCACAAGTTTGTAGAACCTCAGTGAAGACCAAGAAGCGGGAAGCAGGATGCTGATCAAGCTTTTCTTTCAACCAATCCAATTTTGCGTTTTCCACCCCATTACCTTGAGTGATTGCGGAGAAGTTCAATAAACGCAATGCAAGATTAGTTAACTCTAAGATTTCATTCGATTCAGCAATAAAGCTTCGGTTCTCATCATCTTTTTGATGTAGAACCTCGCTGAACTTATAGATTTCATTGATTTTCCCATCTCTTTGCGATAGCTTTGTTGCCTTAAATTCACTAAAATTATCGCTGGGAAACAGTACATCTGCGTATCTAATCGTACTGGCTCTACTCTCATCAAATTCTGCTAGTCGCTGTGAGAGCGCCACAATCAACCTGTGGAGATTCTCAGTACTTGCAGATGTATCTCGTCTATAGATGTCCTGAGTTCTCCATCTTTGATGTCTTATGCACCACCGGAAAAGCCACATTGCTCCAGAAATCGAGCTACTGGTTAGGCGCATCTCAAAGCCGGGTTGTTTCATTGAAATTCACGTTATCACTGTTCTATTTCTATGATCTCATACCTGTCTTAACTTAAGATTCTCGAATTGGATTTATCGAGGTGCCCTACTGCCTATTCGGTTGACTCGATCCAGGATTAGATGCTTCAGGTTGAATTAATGGATTGAAATACTCTCGGATGAGAACTATTTGACTATCAACAACCTCAATGACCCCGATGTACTGATTGCGATAGGGAGTTGGGTTGCTTGACACCAGAAAATCACCCTGTCCTTCAAGAATCACAGCATTGTCAAACCGTGACTGCCGAAAGACTATATTAACAAATCGAATTTGAGAATATTGACTAAAGATTCGATTGAAAAAAGCATTAACAGCCTGCCTGCCTTCGACTCGAAGTCCTCCCGGTTGCAATGGCGAATAAGGTTGTTCCAGAACAATGTTGTCTGTGATCAGTTGATTAACTGTGCTGATATCTTTAGCTTCCACTGCCTGAACAAATCGTCTAACAACCTCAATGCGCTTGGAAGAGACTGGTTTAGCACTCATTTTTTGGTCTAACATGGCTGCGCTTGATGGTATCGCATTGACACCACTCACAAAAGATAGTCCGACGCAAAGCAAAAGAGCAGAGCAAGCAAGTAAGAATACTTTTCGATTCATCTTGTATTCCTCAAGAACAACGTTTGGATATTACTTTTCTTTACTTTAGTCGTGCAGTTTCCGTCTGTCCAATTCATAATTGATGCATTATTAATAACCAGCAGTTATTAAAATGGAAATTCGTTTGCTTCGCTATTTCGTGGCTGTGGCTGAAGAACTGCACTTTGGCAGAGCAGCCGAGCGGTTGCACCTGACGCAGCCTGCTTTGAGCAAGCAAATTGTGGTGCTGGAGCGTGAACTAGGTGTTGTTCTCCTAACTCGGACGAAGCGGGTAGTCCGGTTGACGATCGCAGGACAGGTATTTTTGGAACAGGCGAAACAACTGCTTGCCCAGGAAGAGCGCGCGATCGAACTCACCAAACGCACTGCTCGTGGAGAAGTCGGACAGCTAACCATTGGTTTCACCTCCACCGCAACCTACACGGTGTTTCCAGAGCTGTTAGGGCGATTCCGCGATCGTTTTCCCCAGGTCGAACTCAATCTGCAAGCGCTTTCAACCGAGGCTCAGGTTGCCGCCTTGAATGAACGCAAAATAGACCTAGCGTTTCTGCACCCACCAATTGATGAGCGTGGGTTGAAACTGCATCCGATTCTGGAAGAGCAATTCCTGGTTGTGCTACCCAAAAAACATCCCTTGCTTGGTTACACTAAAATCCCTGCTGCTGCTTTAGCGAATGAAGCCTTTATCATCCATCCTCGTCAGGAGGGCCCTGCGCTTTACGATGGATTTATTCAACTCTGTGAGCAACTTGGCTTTCAACCTAACATTGTCAAAGAGTCTATTTCATTACAAACCCGTGTATGTTTGGTGGCGGCGGGGATTGGCATCACCTTTGTTTCAGAGTGCGTCCGGCCTGTTGTTGGTACAAACGTTATTTGTAGACCTCTGGCAGATTCGCCTATTACTCTCAAGTTTGCAGCGGCTTGGCGTGAAGATCTTATCTCCCCAACCCTACAGAAATTTTTGGTAGTTTTGTTGAATGAAGGAGTGCAGGACGATCGCTCAACCACTAGCTCTAAAACTACTAACCCTAGAGCCTAACGAGAACTGTTGCAAACAGCAATTTATCAACCCCAGAGTCTCATGTAGCTTAAAACAGAGTGTGCCAGACTGCCAAACGCATCATAATGATTCATAACTGATTCTCCTTTGAAATTATGGCTAATCTGATTACCCAACTTCAGCAGGAAAATAGCTGCCTCGGTCTGGAACTCGCTCAACTCAGGCAGGAGAACGATCGCCTCGTCATGCAGTATGAAAGCCTGCGTCAATCCGAATTGCGCCATCGGCAGATCTTTGAAAATGCACCCATTAGCATGTTGTCGATTAACACAGATGGCTACATCACGCGGATGAATGCGGCGGCTGAGAACTTATTTGGACTGACGATCGACCAGTTAAATGAGCAGGCTTGTCCAATCTTTAGCAATCCTCAACTGGTTGAAAATGGCACACTGCCCTACATGCAACGAGCGTTTGCTGGAGAAGCCGTCATCGAACCCCCGACCACCTACGATGCATCGAGAGACTTGGCAGGAGGCAAACTCCACTATGGGCGAGGACATTATGTACCGATTCGGAACGCTCATGGCGCGGTTGAGGAAATTGTCGAAATTAATGCCAATTACAGCGACTTCTTTGCCCTGCAAAAGAAATTGCTTGCGGAAAAAGATCGCGCGGCTCAAGAACGCGCCCAACTTCTTAGCACGATCGCTGAAGTTGCAAATCTACTGCTGAAGTCCTCTGATTACACGACTGTGCTTCCCGATGTGGTGCGATTGTTAGGGGAAGCGGTGGGGAGCGATCGCTGTAGCATTGTTCAAGACATCACCCATCCCACGTTACGAAAGCCAGCCGTACAGATCCCGGCGGAGTGGTGCAAGGTAGATGTATCAGCTTCGGCCGTCTGTACGCCTCAACTTCAGAGCGCTCTACTTTGGGAAGATATGGGCGGACTCTACGAGCAGTTCTTAGCGGCAGAAGTGATTGATTTTCTGGTGGCTGATCTGCCGGAACCGACGCGCAGTATTTTCGAGGCTCAAAGAAACACTTCGATGCTGGCTGTCCCCATTGTAGTGAAAGATCAACCTTGGGGGTTGGTCAGCTTTGACAATTGCGAATCTTCGCACCTGTTCGACCAGGCGGAGATTGCGATTTTGAAAATTGCGGCGGATAGCATTGCAGCGGCGATCGAGCGTCAGGCAAAAGACGAAGAACTTCTGCAAATAGAACAGGCGAGAACACAAAGTGCCGCAGAGCGTTCGCAAGAACTCGAAACCATCAATGCTGCCCTACAAACAGAAGTGACAGAGCGGCGACGCGCTGAACAAGTCTCACGCGGACAAACTGAAGCCCTAGTCAAAACGCTCACCACCCTGGCGCTAGAACCTGTATTAGACAACTGCCTTGGCTACATGCTGCAAGCGATCGCGGATCAATTGAACGATCGATCTGCGGGGATTTACCTTTACAGCGAAGTCTACGACACTACCCTGCTGCATCTCAACTACGAAAATGGACAAATTCAGCGCAGCAAAGAGATTTGTCATCCCTGTGCCCGCACCCCAAACCCGCTCCGCCAATGGGACGATCAATACATGCCACTCCTCAAGCAGCGACAAATTTTGATTCAGGATGTCGCACACTATTCTCACAACCTCGATCGTGGCATCAAACAAATTTTGGTGGTTCCGCTTTTGTTTGGCGACACCTTCTTAGGCAACATCACACTACGCAGCACTAAGTATCGCCAGTATCAGCCTGAAGAATTGGAGCTGGTGCAGGCACTCACCCATCAAGCGACACTAGCCATTCAACTAATGCAGCTTGCCAAACAAGGACAACATGAGGCAAAACAAGCGGCAATTCTAGAAGAACGAAACCGCCTCGCCCGCGAGATCCACGACACTCTAGCACAGTGTCTAACAGGAATCATCGTGCAACTGCAAGCCGCAACTGACGACTACACAACCAACCTTTGGGATCAAAAAGCACATCTATCGCAGGCGATCGCACTAGCCAAAAACGGACTACACGAAGCGCGACGATCGGTGCGAGCTTTGCGCCCACGATCGCTCGAAACTGAACCCCTCGAAGCCGCGCTCGAACACCTGACAGAGCAAATGGCAATCGGTACATCGCTGGAAACAAACTATCGGCTTGTGGGAATTCCGTATTCGCTGACTCCCTCGATCGAGGATCATTTGTTACGCATTGCCCAAGAAGCCTTTACCAATGTTTTGAGACATGCCAATGCTAATCAAGTCGAGATTGAGCTTGACTATCAACTAAACCAAATCTATCTGCACATAAAAGATAATGGTCAAGGGTTCGATGCAAACACTTCGCTGGCTTCAGGGTATGGTTTGATCGGAATGCAAGAAAGAGCCGATCAGATGGCAGCCCAATTGATCATTGTCAGCGACCCACAGCAAGGCACTTGCATTCAGATCACCGTTCCGATTTTGCCTCAATGATAGGAGTATCGTGTGACTCAAACCCCACTGATTCGCATCCTAATTGCCGACGACCACCCGATCGTCCTTCAGGGATTGGCAGCTTTGATTGGGCGACAACCAAACATGACGATCGTTGCAGAAGCAAGCAACGGCCGAGAAGTCATTGATTCCTTTCGGCAGTGTCAGCCCGACGTGGCATTAATTGATCTGCGAATGCCAGAGATCGATGGGGTCAAAGCGATCGCAATTCTGCGTGAAGAATTTAGCAACGGGCGGTTTGTTGCCCTGACCACTTATGATACCGACGAGGATATCTATCGCAGTCTGCAAGCTGGAGCAATGGCCTACCTGCTCAAAGACGCACCGCCCAGTGAGCTATTGGCAGCGATCAGAATGGCCTATGGGGGGCAAAAATACATTCCATCGCATGTGGCAGCAAAACTTGCAGACCGCATGACCTGGACTGAGTTAACGATGCGAGAACTAGAAGTGGTGCGCTGGATGGTCAAGGGATACGGGAATCGGGACATTGGTAGAGAACTCGGAATTAGCGAGGGAACAGTTCGCGCCCATGTGAATAACATCTTGTCGAAACTGGAAGTTAGCGATCGTACCCAAGCAGCAATGTTAGCCGTAAGACGTGGACTGGTTCGCCTGTAATCCCGTCAGAAAGAACATTACAATCCACAGCTATGCTAAATGACATAGAAATCTCTCTGCGGATTAGTAGAGTAGAAAATAAGCTTGCTGCTCATTTGCAAATACCAGTTCTAGCGATAGAGTAATCACATTAAAGTTTTCTTAGATTCACCTGAGCAAATCTTTCAGGGTGTTCTAGCAAGCAATGAACTTGTCATGGGCAAATTGACACCACCCCTTCAGAAAGATGACCACATTTTAGGGCTAGAGACTGCGCCTATCACACTCGTTGAATATGGAGATTACCAATGTTTCCACTGCCGTCAAGTTCATCAAATGGTCGATCGCATTCGCCAACAGTTGGGTGATCGTCTCTGTTTTGCATTTCGCCACTTTCCTCTGACCGCGATTCACCCCTATGCCCAATATGCGGCTGAGGTGGCGGAAGCCGCGAATGCTCAAGGGCGATTCTGGGAAATCCATGACTATTTATTTACCCATCAACAGAGGCTTGGGAACGGACAATTGCTGCACTATGCTGCAAGTCTGGGAATCGATTGCGATCGCTTTGAACAGGAGATTGCAGACCATCGATACGCAGCACGGGTGTGTGAAAACTTAATCAGCGGAATTCATAGCGGTGTGAATGGGACACCGACATTTTTTATCAATGGCGATCGCTACAACGGGGCTTACACTTTCGATGCAATCCTGGCAACGACTCAAAGGCTATCAGCCTTGTGATCGCGCCGAACTGTTTGCTACTGGGTTCCTGACAAAATTTTAGAAACTCTACTAGAGAGCGTAAAACCATCTCACAAAGCCTTACTAACCCTCATTTGGGGAGAACATCTAACCATGTCAAAATCAAAGAAACTTAATCGACGACTGTTGCTGCAAGGCGGAATCGGAATCGCAGGTGTCACGACTGCTGCTGTTGCAGGATACGCCCAGGCGAATAGTCAACCGACTGGTGAGCGCAATGAGGAAATCGCTCAAACCGCCCCTCAAGACAATCAGAAAAGGCAATTTGCAAACCAGGTCGTGCTGATTACAGGGGCAACTTCAGGAATTGGTGAGGCAGCCGCACGATCGTTTGCTCAACAAGGGGCGATCGTGCATTTCTGCGGTCGGCGTGAGAACTTGGGCAAGCAGGTGGCAGACTCAATTAATTCCAAAGGTGGTAGAGCGACTTATCAAAGAGCAGATGTGCAAAACGAAGCGGAAGTAAAAGCATTCATTGATGATTGTGTGCGTCGCTATGGTCGCATTGATGTTGCTTTTAACAATGCTGGAATTGTCAATCCAAAATTTGTCAAACTTCACGAACAACCGACGAAAGACTACATTGAGACGATGAACATTAATGCATTGGGAGTCTTTTTATCGATGAAGTATGAGATTCCTCAAATGCTAAAGCAAGGAAGAGGCGTAATTATTAACAATGCGTCTGTTTCAGGACACAAGGGCTATACCGAAATCGCTCCCTACAATGCCAGCAAACATGCGGTGATCTCACTAACTCGTGTGGCTGCATTGGAATACGCCCGCAACAATATTCGAGTCTGTTCGATTTCTCCAGGGGGAGTCGATACCCCCATGCTGCGCTATGCGTTTGCTCAACGAAAAGTTGCCTTTGAGGAAGGCGAGAAAACGTTACCGATCGGACGAGCCAACACTTCTGAAGAAATGGCTGAAACCGTTCTATTCTTGGCTTCTCCCCAAGGTAGTGCTTTTCATGGGTCGGCCGTGGATGTCACCTGTGGACTACTCTCATGACCCAGCTCAAATAACTCGCATGAGTCCGCAAGATTTTGATATCACGGAGCAAGAACTTAGTATCGCAAAGACATTCAAACTCTTGGAGTCAGATGATGCAATCCCTAACTCGCTTCTGCATTTTCTCCCTCATCACACTTATTACTCCGGCAATCAAATAGAATGCGATTTACAAAGCAGCATAAGCAATCGATGGATGCTTGAAATAATTTCTGATGTGAACGGGCAACTTCTGTAGCTTTCGTAATTGAGACAACACCCGCCGCTTCAACTGACTCAAATTCCGGCTCAACGGTTTGTCATGCACCCCCTGCTTCACATCCCCGTTGAAATACTCCACTGGATTCAACTCAGGCGAATACGACGGCAAATAAAACAACTCAATCTGCTCCTCATGAGCCTCTAGCCATCGTTTCACTTCCGCTTGGCGATGCACTGGATGACGGTCTACTATCCAAAACAACTTGCGGGTGCGCTTAGCAATCAACCGCTCACAAAATGCAATAAACTGCACCGCAGTCAGCTTACAGGTGTACAGCATAAACTGCACGCTACCACCGTTGCTGATACTGGCAATGTAGTTGACCCGTTCTCGTTTGCGCTGACTGGGGCGCACCTCTGGCTTCTCACCCCTCGGAGCATATCCTCGTCCGCCAGACTCGATTGAAGATACTCCTGCTTCATCGCCCCAGGCAATTTCTGCCCCTTCTACCTGAGCACGCTGTTCAATTTTGGGGTACTCCTGCTCAAGCCACACCTCTACCGCTTGGGGGTCTTGCTCATAGGCTCTCTGTAATGGCTTCTTCGGTGTGTACCCCCACCGCTTCAGGTATTCTCCTACAGTACGAATCGGCATCACCACCCCGCACACTTGCTCAATCAATGCTTGCACTGCTCGTCGAGTCCACAGGGCGTGCTCAATCCCATAGTCCTCAGGAAAATGCCCCTCTATCGCCGTTTGTACCGCTGCTTCTTCCCAATCTTCCAGCGTTCGTCCTTCCCCAACCTGTCGCCCTCGCACTTGTTGGAACAGAGCAACCTCCCCGTAGTGTTCGTACTCCCACCACCATTCGCAAACGGTGTTGCGATGAACGCCTAAATACTCGCTAATCTCATTCACCCGCTTGCCTTGCTGCCGCAGTCGAACCGCTTGCTGCCGCAGATAGTTCTGGGTGTCAATCGAAAGATGTCGGGCATCTGGTTTATCCATAACCAACCTCTCTATGCCTCTATTCCATTATGCCTTCTGTTTCATTGCCGGAGTAATAAGTACAGGACAAAAAACTCAGAACCTGCAAGAAATCATTCATCTTCTGCTCCAAGTTGAACACAATGTTGCGAAGATGATCCAGTCCATAACGCTCGATCTGCTGTGAGGCAGGCAACTTTTCGTTCGCCAAACCGCTCTAAAAACTGGTTGAACAACGTCCTGCGTTCACCGCTGTTGGAGTTGCCTCGCTTGTCGAGCATTGTCCACACTAGTGGAAAGGCGACTCCCTCATGGACGACTCCCAGTATTAACATGTTGAAGACACAATCTCCAACTCGGTGCGGTCGATCGAGCGTACCCACGGCTCAGGAATGCCCATCAGCGCTGCGACCGCTTGAGCAATCTCGGCATAATCCAACTCATCGTGACGGAAAAACCGCTGAAGTCGTTTGTCGTGAGCATCGGTTTGAGCTTTGCCGCTGAAGGCAGTTGCCAGTTCACTGAAGTTGATCGTTTTGACCCGCAGTAGAGCAATTAAGAAGGCGGCGACAAAGCTGAGTCTGGCTCCGTGCCAAGCAAGATGGGGACGCAAGGCATCTCGAAGTAGAGTAACCTGATTCATAAAGGTTTCGTGGTTAAAGAATGTGGTAATTCTCATGAAACCCTTTCCTGCTTGGTTTTTGCAAGCTTTTGTCCTGTACTTAAGCTAAACATTCAACCTATTTCTACAGCAGACCCTACATTACAGCAATTTAGAAATTATGACTTTAAACAAGCCGTTAGACTACACGTTCACAACCATTGCGGATACTACAAATTTTGCCACGTTTGAATTTAGCCCAACGGGTGTCCCAATTCCGACTGCACCTGCAATCAACGATAAGAATCAGGTGGCATTTTGGGGAGTAGACGCTTCTCTCAATGCGGGCATCTTTGTCGGCGATGGCAATTCACTCCGCACGATCGCACAGACATCCGACGAGTTCAGTTTCTTGGGAGTAGGGCTCTCAATTAACGATGACGGAACAGTTGCTTTTTTAGGCGGACTCGACAGCGGTGACGTGGGCTATTTTACGGGTGACGGCACGACTACCACGCTGATTGCAGATAGTTCAGGACAATTCAACTTTCAACGCATTCCGACCCTCGACAATTTGTTTGGGGAGCCTGTGATCAACGATCGTGGCACAGTTGGATTCCGGGCGGATCTAGATAATGGAGACAAGGAGATTTTTTCTAGTAAGAAAGGCAAAATTCAGATCATCACAGATGCAAACCCTGAATTCACAACCTTTGGAATTACGCCAGACATTAACGCTAAAGGAACAATTGTCTTTTCCGCAGGCACCGCTCCAGTTCCAGGAACAATCGAGGTAGACGGGCAAACAGTCCCGATCGCGGAGTTGTTTCAAAACGCAGGCATCTTCACGAATCATCGGGGCAATTTGAATACGATCGCAGGTTCAACCGATGGATTAACTTTGTTTGGGAGTTCTCCTGCCATTAACGATCGAGGAACGGCTGCCTTTATTGCAGTTAAAGCGACTGGAGAAGTTGAGGTATTAACTGGAAAGGGCAATGACCTAACAACGATCGCGGATAGTCTTGGTGACTTTAGCTCATTCCGAGGCGTTGATATCAACAATCAAGGAACCATTGCTTATCTTGCCGATTTTGATGCGGGCGGCAGTGGTCTTTTCGTGGGACAGCAGGAAATTATTACCACGGGAGATGAGTTACTGGGTTCAACAGTGACAGAATTGAACTTCTTAAATAAAGGTCTGAATCAGGACTCCGTGGCATTCTGGGCAAAATTAGCAGATGGTCGCTCTGGAGTTTTTCGCGCTGATCAAGACAAACCATCTAAATCACCGTTTAGCCTTCATTCTCTCTATAACGAGATTGGACACTACACAACGACGATCAGCGCAAAGCGCTCCGATGGAACTGTAGCCGATGGAGACCCCGCCGACATTTACTTCCCCCAATTGCCTAGCTCCTATTGCTCGACCGAGTTTCCCATAGCCCTTTTGCTACAAGGTGCGCTAGTCGATAAAGCAGATTACTCTAATTTTGCTGAACAAGTCGCAAGTTACGGCTTTGTGGTGGTGGTTCCCAACAATGAGCAAATGCTGTTTCGTCCCGATGGTTCATCTGCTACGGGTCTATTTCCTGAGCAAGGGCAAGTGAATGATGTTTTAGATCAAATGAAAGTGGAAGACCAGGATAACTCGTCGCCGCTCTTTAAGATTGTAGACACAACCAAGTTGGGATTGCTAGGGCACTCGTTTGGAGGAGCCGTGGGAATTGGGGCAACCCAGGAAGAGATTCGCATCCCTGGACTGAATGCAGAAAACTACACGGTTCCTCCAGAGTTGAAGGCAGGCGTCTTTTATGGAACTAGCTTTGGAAATCCGCAAACTGGAGAATTTGTGCCTATTAACAATGAAGTTGCGCTCGGACTGATTCGAGGCGATTTGGATAGCGTGTCTTTACCAAATCGGAGTCAATCCACCTATGATCAGATTCTCAATCCGCCCAAAGTTTTAATTACAGTCAAGGGTGCGAATCACTACGGCATCACGAATGAAGACAACCCTGTTCGTGATCCAAGTAGACCGACTTTAGATCAAGCAGCGGCGACGAGTGCGATCGCACAATCCAGCGGATTATTTTTGAGAGCAAACTTACTAAACGATCGCAGAGCATTTGATGCTGTCTTCAACACCAGTACTCCTTTTGATTCAAATGTAAGTATCATTAGTCAGACACGTCCCATGTTGTAAATGAGGTAGCTAAAAAACTATCATGAACTCAATACCTGTGATGAACTAAGGAAGTCTTGAATCGTCCTGCGATTTTTAGGAACAATCAACTCCTTTTACGTCTCTTCTTATCCAATTATTCTGTAGAGGTTTCTCAAGGCAAGTTCTAACATCCCCTGTTCCAGAGATCGCCACGCTAGATGAGGGCTGGGAATTTAAGTTTGATGACTATACGATCGACCATCAAGGTGGCGCAACGATCGATTTGTCGGTCAGCTACGATTACAAAGAGGGTATTGGTGTGACAAATCCCCTTGAATACCCTGAGTTTACGCAGATCTACAACTACATCGACAACTTTCTCAAAACCTATCCCAACGAGACAGACTTCTGGGAAATCCTCAACAAAAACTTGGTTTCAGACCTACTGACAAAACCGATTCTGACTACATTCGGCTTCGACTATCAACTAGCTGACGTATTAGATCGCTCACTATTGAAATCGATGTTCTGCCGGGTTCTTCAAACATTCCAATCTTGCGATCGAGCATTGTGACAGGCTTGCCTAATACTGAATTGTCTAATACCAATTTATTGTGAAGCTGCATAAATCATCCTACGACTGCAAGCCTTCCAAAATGAGCTTTTCAGGCTCTTTGGTTATATGCTCCTTCATACAAAAATGGTATAAGGCGAAACTGCTAGCCCAAGGTAGACAGATCAACTATCAAGACGCAAGCGGCAATCTGGACGTTGCGATGCTTCAAATGAAGCTCAACTCGATCGTATTCAAAAGCTGATACAAGCGATCGCATCTCACGTTAGGGAGTAGGAGGTGGAGCTTCAGCAGGCGCAGGTTCGGGAGGGGGTGCAGCTTCTGGTGCAGGTTCAGCAGGTGGAGGAGCCTCCGGAACTGGCGCAGGTTCGGGAGGGGGTGCAGCAGGTTCTGGTGTAGGCTCAGGCGCAACAGGTTCGGGCGTAGGGGCTGCGGGTTCTGGTGTCGGTTCAGGGTCTGGTGTGCTCGGAGTTGGAGCAGGTGCAGCAGGAGTTGGTGGCGCATTTTGAGGCGGTTGGCTCGGCTCTGTTGCAGAAGCAGGCGGTTTCTGTTGCTGAACTTCGCGTTGAATGCGCTCTTGTTCTAAGCGTTCTTGTGCTGCGCGTTCTGCTTCTCGTGTTGCGCGATCGCTGTCTTCTTGGCGACGACGATCGGCATTTTGACGCTGGAAATCTGAGCCTTCTTGCTCGGAGGTAACTCGAATTCGCTGACCTTGAAAACCACTTTCTGAAGCTTCGTATCTGCGGCGACGGATTGCTTCTTCAGCTTTGCGATCGATCTCTCTGTCTCCGCTCGATGTTCTCAGCCGAATGTTAGTCACATTGCCGTCTTTATCGACATCAAAATCAAACCGAGCAGACCCTTCTGCACCCAGATATTGGTCTAAGTTACAGTTATCTTTGCATTTTGGCCGATTGCGACGCGATCGAGTCGGCGGATCAGAGTCTTCACGCGGTGGAGCTTCGCGAACAGCAACGGGTTGAGGCGATGGGCTAGGTTTGCCTTGTTGTCCAGAGCCTGTACTGTTTCCGGTTCCGTTCCCGTTGCCATTCCCTACACCATTTCCAGCGCCACGATTTCCGATCCCGTTACCATTACCATTACCAGAGCCGTTTCCAGTTCCATTTCCGGTTCCTGTGCTAGTTCCGCTAGGATTGTTGTTAGCTTGGGTAGTCTGGCCGTTGGGTGAGTTGTTTTGTTCTGGTTGCGAGTTCGCCTGTGCAGTTGGCGTTGCGGTTGGACTTGCAGAGGGACTCGGTGACGGGGTTGGGTTAGGAAATGGATTCGGTGACGGAGTTGGACTGGGTGATGGGCTAGGTGTGGGAGTCGGACTTGGAGAAGGACTGGGAGTAGGGTCTGGCAGGGGAATCTGTTCGGCAATTTCCGGTTCAGGAATCGGCGATGGCACAACATCAGGTTCAGGGATCGCTTGTGCAACCTCAACAGAATCAGGAGGTGGAGAACTTGGATTCGGATTAAACAGTGAGAACTGTTCACTGCCACCCCCGCTTCCGCCTGCTTCTGCATCTGTGGAGGCGCTATCGGGTGGAGGTTCGTCCGGTTGAGTGTCAGCGATGATTTCAATTTCTTCTTCTGCGACCGCCGTCTCTTGGGCTGGTTTCCAAAGGAGTACTAGCAACGGGATCAAGAGCAGATGCAGGACGATCGCACTTGTGAAACTGAAGGGCAAAAACCGTTTTAGACCCGCAGCTTCTTTTTTCCGTTGCTCAATCACTTCTGGAACAAAACTCATGATTTGTTGATAATTAGTTGCATCGGATGATCTTTCCTATCTTACGCTAATGATGGATCGATCACCTGTCAAGGGTAGCTAAAACCGGGGTTACGTTACGACAAATTGCAACGACCCTATTCTATGAGCGTTGAGAAACACTTGACAATAAATTGCATTAGTCTTATGCTGCTAGCTAGTCTTTTTGTCGTCTCAGTGCAAAGATCTAAAAGATCTATATGTTCAAAATTTTTGCAAGACTCTAAAAGCAAGTTGGGATAGTGGAAATGAGTAGCGCGATCGAACTTCTCAAGGCGGGCGGGATTGTCATGATCCCACTGCTGCTGTTTTGTATCACAGCAATTGGTCTAGTAACTCTGCATAGTGGCCCACTCCCACTCCAATATCTACGACTGTTGCCCCATCCGGAATCCATCGATCAAGGTATCGTTTAGTCATTGCAAACTCAACTGGACTGGACTGGTGGAGCCGAACAGACTCGTACTCAAAAATACTCTGGTTTCGGCAATGCATCCGTGAAAACAAAGCCGACTTTCGCCGATTAAAACGCTTTCCTATTGAGCGAAGGCAGACTTCGTTTTAGTCGGAACGGTTTGAACCGTCGGCCAAAATTACAGGTTATTTAATCCTCGATTCTAACAATCAATGGTTCGGACAAAATTAGGCCGTGAAGCAAGAGATTTCTGCCGAGAACCCTACCCAAACAGTCCGCCAAAAAACTCCACGGCTTCTTTGAGTGAAGCAATAAATACGTCGATTTCTTCGCGAGTGTTGTAGAAGTAAAGGCTGGCTCGTGCGGTCGATTGGGCTTTGAGATGGCGATGAAGCGGCTGGGTGCAGTGATGTCCCGCTCTGATGGCGACCCCTGCCTGATTCAAAATGGTAGACAAATCATGAGGATGCACATCTCCAGCGGTGAAGGCGGCTAATGCGGCTCGTCCACTGCCGTCTGCGTTGGGCTGAGGGCCACCAGCATTATTGTGTCAGAATTGTGTCAGAGTTTTTCTCGCGTGATCATCAATCTTGAGAGCGATCGTCTCCTCATCGTTTTGTCTAATGAACCCTCAAAAACAAGCGACAATAGAAGCCATAACGGTCACGGAGTCAAGTCATGAGTCAAGCCGTCCCAGAAAAAATCCGGTGGACAACTTCCGATCTCGATCTGCTTTCTAACGACGAGTGGAAACGCTATGAAATTATTGATGGAGAACTGTTTGTGACCAGAGCGCCACACCTGAGACACCAGGCTGTTATTCGTAATATTGCTGCCATTTTGCAAGCCTGGTCACAACCCAGTAAATTAGGCGAGGCTTTCCCGACTCCTGGAATCATTTTTAGCGAAGCGGATAACGTCATCCCCGATGTCATCTGGATTAGCACCGATCGACTCACTCAACTGATTGACGAAGCTGGCCATCTCACAGGTGCGCCAGAACTGATTGTCGAAGTTCTCTCTCCAGGCAAGACAAACGAACGGCGCGATCGAGAAGCCAAACTCAAACTTTACTCTGCTCAAGGGGTGCAGGAATATTGGATCGTCAACTATCTGCTGAGACAGGCCGAAGTGTATCGTCGAGAAAATTTTGTTCTCAAACTAACGGCTACATTGCTTGCTCAAGATACGATCGTTTCTCCCCTTTTACCAGGGTTTGAGTGCATCGTAGAAGCCTTTTTTGAATGACTCACAAAGCTCCAAAAAAATCTTCAAAAAATAACGCCAATGACCTGTTTTCTGTCATCAAGCGTTACTGAATTTCTAAATTAACGTCAGTCTCCAAGGAAGGCGCACCTGCGGGAAGGGCGAAAGAA
>NZ_JBJPHU010000288.1:0-1194 GCF_052939515.1 Phormidesmis sp. 146-33 | reverse complement strand
GGGGTAGGGTTGATTTATTCTAGCCAGAGGGAAAGCCAACCATCGGCAACAACTGCTCTAAGCGATTGCTGTATAGATCAATTGCCTCCGTGATTGAGGCATGTCCCGCCCGACGAAATAAAGTAATCGCCAGGTTGCGAATCACCGCCATCACCGTGGCTGCATTTCGCTTTGCAATAGAGCTACTATCCTCACCCAACACCACATCTTTGACCCAGTGCAGGGGATTCTCAATCCCCCAGTGCGCTCGAATCCGAGCTTGCAGCGCGTCTGCCTTTTGCGTCCAACTGGTGATGTAGTAGCGGCACTGCTCGAAGGGCTTTCCCTGACGGTGACCCGACCGCCTCACCTCCACGCCCTGTTGCGCCCCCGTCCAGACGGCTCGAACCTCCTGTGGTAAGGCAAAGACCGACGCAACGCGAGTCGTTTGGCGAGTGCGGGTCTGTTCGCTGTGAAGATGAACACTGAACACCGCGTCGCTTTGAGCCGCCTGCTGTAAGTGTTGATAAAGGGTCTTCTGATTCGCTTTGACACAAATCACATCGTCATTGCCTTGGGCTTGCAGCAGCGAGACGGTTTTTTTTGAGCGTGCAACGCATCCAGACTCACCGTCACCCCGCTCAACTGCAAGCGTTCTAGCAACGCATAGACCGCCTTGGTCTCGCTTTGGTGCTGATTGTCAAAGGCGGCTTGCCCCACCACTAGACCTTGCTCCAACTGAAACACCGAGACCACGTTGACAAAGTTTTGCTCGGCGCTGTAGCAGTCGGTGACGGTGTTTTTCAAGCCTTTGCCGTCTACGGCACAATGGTCGCCCGCTTGCACTAACCCTGCCTGCCGCGCCCAATGGCTGAAGGCAACGGCGACGGCGTTAAAGTCAATCTCCAGCAATAAGCGGCGAATCGTTGAGTAACTCGGCAGTTTTGCTCGGCGCAACCCCAACTGCTGGGCGAGATGCGCTTGGTGGCGCAGCATGAACCGGGATAATCCCCGGTAGCCCCGATAGCCACTCATCGTGCCGAGAATGATTATCAGCAGAAACACCCACAAGGGGTAGCGCTGTCCCGCCCCTCGGCGAGGGTCAGGAATGCTTTGTAGCGCGTCAATCAAGGTCATGAGTCTGAAGTGAGGTCGGTGTGAAGGGTCGCTTCTCTTAGCCTACATTTCCTTCCCATAGAATAAATCAACCCTACC
>NZ_JBJPHU010000091.1:0-28588 GCF_052939515.1 Phormidesmis sp. 146-33 | reverse complement strand
TTTCTCTGTGTCAACGGGGTTCAATTTTTGAGACCTCTCCAACCTTTGCCCCCGACACTTTACAATCAGTAATACTGCCAGAGCCAGGGAACAGGATTTCTTGATATTCCGAGTGATTGAAATCCACCTGTACTGACTACAAAAGAGGCACCTGTCTCTGAGTAGCGCTTGCAGGAAGTCGCCCACGGTTTGTCGCATTCAATCTACAGAGCAACTATGAAAGACCTCACTCGTTATCGAAACATCGGCATCTTCGCCCACGTCGATGCTGGCAAAACCACCACAACCGAAAGAATCCTGAAGCTGACTGGCAAAATCCATAAAATTGGTGAGGTTCACGAAGGCGCAGCGACAACCGATTTTATGGCCCAGGAGCAAGAGCGCGGGATCACGATTCAATCCGCTGCGACGACTTGTTTTTGGAATGACCACCAACTCAACATTATCGATACTCCCGGACACGTCGATTTTACGATCGAGGTTTACCGTTCTCTCAAAGTGTTGGATGGGGGAATTGGGGTGTTTTGTGGTTCCGGTGGGGTCGAGCCGCAGTCAGAAACCAACTGGCGCTATGCCAACGATTCTAAGGTCGCTCGGATCGTGTACATCAACAAGCTCGATCGTACGGGTGCCGATTTCTATCGCGTCGTCAAACAAGTCGATAAAGTGTTGGCGGCCAAGCCGATGGTGATGGTGCTGCCGATCGGTGTCGAAGAACAGTTCAAAGGTGTGGTCGATCTGCTGACTCGCAAAGCCTGGACTTGGGATGATTCTGGCGACCCGATGAGCTACCAGATTAGCGAAGTGCCTGCGGATATGGTCGAGGCCGTCGAGTCTTACCGCGAACAATTGATTGAATTAGCGGTCGAGCAAGACGACAACCTGATGGAGCAATACCTGGAAGGCGAAGAGCCAAGCATCGAAGACCTGAAGCGCTGCATTCGCAAGGGTACTCGCGACATGGCGTTTTTCCCGACCTACTGCGGTTCGTCCTTTAAGAATAAGGGCGTTCAGTTGGTGCTGGATGCGGTCGTGGACTATCTGCCTAACCCGATGGAAGTCAATCCGCAGCCCGAAGTCGATCTGGACGGGGAAGAAACGGGCAATTTTGCCATCGTCGATCCGGCTAAACCGCTACGGGCGCTGGCCTTTAAGATCATGGACGACCGCTTTGGTGCCCTGACTTTCACGCGCCTCTACTCTGGTACTTTGTCTAAGGGTGACACCGTTCTCAATACAGCGACGGGCAAAACTGAGCGGGTCAGCCGTCTAGTTGAAATGCACGCTAACTCTCGCGAAGAAATCGAATCGGCTCAAGCGGGCGATATCATTGCGATCGTCGGCATGAAGAACGTGCGGACGGGTCACACCATCTGCGATCCCAAGAATCCGGCAACGTTGGAACCGATGGTTTTCCCGGAGCCTGTGATTTCGATCTCGGTCAAACCCAAGCTCAAAGGTGGGGAAGAAAAAATGGGAGCCGCTCTCACCAAAATGGTGCAGGAAGATCCCTCGTTCCACATGATGACCGATGAGGAAAGTGGCGAAACGATTCTCAAAGGTATGGGTGAACTTCACCTTGACATTAAGGTAGACATTCTCAAGCGCACTCACGGCGTTGAAGTCGAAGTGGGCGAACCTCAAGTCGCTTACCGCGAGTCGATCACCAAGCGCGTCGAAGATGGCTACATTCACAAGAAGCAGTCGGGTGGATCGGGTCAATATGCCAAGATCAACTACATTGTTGAACCCGGTGAGCCAGGAAGCGGCTTCCAGTTTGAGTCCACGGTGACAGGCGGGACGGTGCCGAGAGAGTATTGGCCAGCCGTTCAAAAAGGCTTTGAAAGCTGTATTGACAAAGGCGTGCTGGCGGGTTTCCCCTGCATGGACTTGAAGTTCACGCTGACCGAAGGCGGCTTCCACCCGGTTGACTCGTCGGCGATCGCCTTTGAAATCGCAGCTAAATCTGCTTATCGGCAAACCATTCCCCAAGCCGGCCCTCAGTTGCTTGAGCCGATTATGAATGTCGATGTGTTCACACCTGATGACTACATGGGCGACGTGATCGGGGATCTCAACCGTCGGCGCGGCATGATGAAGTCTCAGGAAACCGGACAAACCGGGGCCCGCATCAAGGCTGATGTGCCGTTGAGCGAGATGTTTGGCTACATTGGCGACCTGCGAACCATGACTTCTGGACGCGGACAGTTCTCAATGTCGTTTTCTCACTATTCGCCTTGCCCCAGCAACATTGCCGAAGAAGTGATCAAGGAAGCGAAAGAGCGTCAAGCTGCTAAGTAGCGTTGTTGAGTGGTGAATGTGGAACGGTTAATTCTGGATTCTGCATTCATCATTCCCGCAAAGACGAGAAATAAATGACGAGAAACATTAGACCGAGGATATTAGACGAAGATTCAATCTTGCCCTGTCTAACGTCCAAGGTCTTTTGTTTTTAACGTAAATTCGATAGAGTTTTTTCGCTTCGGTATTTAACGCTTCTGCCCCCCAACCCCCCAAATCTGGGGGACTTTCGGACAGGATTTCTTGCTCAAAGTCCCCCAAACTTGGGGGATTTAGGGGGCTGCCTGGACTGATCGCTACAGCGAGGAATTTCATCGAATTCACGTTGTTTTTAAGGTGAGTCCGATGAAGTTTTTTGCTTCGTTGTCAAGCTTCTGCCTTCCAATTCTGGAGACTTTAGAGCATTGAATTTTAAAACATTGAATTCACGCTGTCTCTAGCCATTTTGTACGATTAATTCATTGAGATTGAGCCAATTGCGGCTGCCTTTGGAGCGATCGAAGATCAAAGAAACCGTATTTTCTCCAGCATTGAGCAAGACTGGGGGAACTGTGACCTGACTCCAACGGCTCCAGTTGCCTGTTCCAGGAAAGATGAGATTGGCGACAATGCCCTTGCCGTTGATAAACAGATAGCGACTCGACTCTCCCCCTGCCGCCGCATACCGGAAGGTCAGCGCATATCGACCGGACGATCGCACCGTCACCTTAAAATCAATCCACTGTCCGTCGCGATTCCAGCCTGCTACGTAACCGCCACCGTGATAGCCCGGATAGATCGCCTCCGTCAACAACTGATGGAGAATGCCCCTTTCAGCCTGGTAGGTGTCTGGCGTAGTGCTTTCAAAATTGAGGGCGAGCGCTGCATTCAGGGCATCCATTGCCGCACTGTGTCGGGCTGCATCCGATCGGTCAAATTGCCCCGCCCACGACAGCCCAAACTGATTGGCATCATTGCGACACTGCGCCCAAATCGAGTCAGCATTGCGAGTGATAAACGTTTTGTAGGCGGGCTTGTTGGTCACCTGATAGAGCGCCAGCAAATTTCGCACAAAGATGCCTTTGAACTGGGGCCCGTCTGCTCCACAATCTGGTTCACAAGGCTCCCGCAAGATTCCGTTAGGAGCCAGTGCGCGAATGGCAGCATCGGCGATCGCTCCCGCTTGAGTCAACAGTGCCCGATCGTTCGTGATTCGATACAGATCTACCAGTCCGCCTAGAATTACGCCCTGATTGTAAGTCCAGGTGGTCTGTCTGTTGTTTTGACAATTGCTGGTCAGTCCATCGTTGATGAGATTGTCGCGATTGATCATGCCTGAGTTTTTGAACCAGTTCCATTCGCGAACCGCCCAATCGAGATAGCTACCTGCTCCCTTGTCGCCTAGTGTTCTCAAATGCAGCCGAGCCGCGATCGCAAGAAACAACTCATTAGCGATCGCATTTTTATATTTGCGCTGTTTGCTCCACCAGATTCCGCCGCCACAGATCGCATCCCAGCCGCCTTTCATATCATTAAAGATCGTCTTTGCCATGTTGAGGTAGCGCGGTTCTCCAGTCAGATCAAAGGCTTTGATCCAGGTGAGCGCCCACCAGCCCTCGTCGTCATAAAACTCATTTAAGAAATTTTTGCTGCGATTTTTCTCAAAGGTGTTTGCTAGATTGGTGCGATAAGGTTGGCTCTGCGTCAGGGTGCAGTAGTCGATCGTCGTCTCCAAAGCGTTGGCCGCATTCCACCAGCCCGTTGTGTTCCAGAGTCCAGTCGTGCCGTTATAAAACCCTTGTAGCGCGACCATGCCTGCATCAGTGCGCTGGCGGCAAATTTCAGTTACATTCATCGCTGTCTCCTTGTGGCTGGTCAGATCAAGAGCCAAGTCTTTTTTAACGTGAATTCGATGGAGTTTTTTCGCTTCGTGATTCAGCACTTTGCCCCCCACCCCCCAATTCTGGAGAACTTTCGGATAGGATTTTTTGTTCAAAGTCCCCCAAACTTGGGAGATTTAGGGGGCTGCCCGGCGTAATAACCGCAGCCAAGGATTTCATCGAATTCACGTTTTTTTAGTTTGATCAAAATACCCCGATCGCGCCTCTTCCTTTCCCCATGTTTTATCGCATTGCTCTGTTGATCAGTACCGTTTTGCTCGTGCCGATCGGCTATCTGATCCGATTTTCTCAGAGTGGTTTTCCGTGGCTAGATGATGCTTTGGGCAGTGTCGCTTATGAGATGTTTTGGATTACGCTGGTACTGACCGGATTTCCCAAATTTTCGCCGAAAAAGGTAGCGATCGCGGTTTGTCTGGTGACCTGTGCGATCGAGTTTCTGCAACTGTGGCAACCACCGTTTTTGCAAGCGATTCGCGCTACGCTCCCTGGCAGACTGGTCTTGGGCAACACGTTTGGTTGGTCAGACTTTCCGCCTTACTTTGTCGGCAGCTTTTTGGGCTGGGTCTGGGTGATGTGGCTGCGGCGAGTTAGAAAGAGGGATGAGGGATGAGGGATGAGGGATGAGGGATGAGGGATGAGGGATGAAAGCAACTGCGTTTCGGGAGAGCTTGACGCGGGACTGATTGAATCATCCTCGATCGTCACTTTTGACTATTGCCCTCCTCACCTCTTTTCATCCCTCACCTCTTTTCATCCCTCATCCCTCCTTCCGATGCGTCACCTCAACAACGGTATGCACATTTCCCCGTGGCGTGTAGTCGGCTTTTACCGTGATTTCTAGCGGGTCGCAGGCAGCTACTAGGTCATCCAAAATTTGGTTTGCGGACTCCTCGTGAGAAATGTAGCGATCGCGGTAGCTGTTGATATACAGCTTGATCGCTTTTAGCTCGACCACGCGCCGATCGGGCACATAGGTTACGTAGATAGTGCCAAAGTCTGGATAGCCCGAAAACGGACACTTGCAGGTAAACTCCGGTAACGTAATGTAAATGTGGTAGCGGCGACCAGGGCGCGGATTAGGGAACGTGATTAGATTGCCTTCCTCGATCAGCCGTTCACCATACTTCACCGATTCGGAGGGAGTTTCTTGCGTTTGAGAAGAATTCATAGTAGACGGGTCGTGTGAGTAGTAAATTGAAATTCTAAAACCTGTTGATTTTAACAAGTCTCCAGGTGATCGCTTTGACAGAAACAGCGCTATCATTCTTGAGCAATTACCTAGATAGAAAATTAGCGATCGCTCCAGGTCAACTATTGACGATTTTTGCTCAAATTTTTGACGATTTTTGCGTCCGTTGGTCTAATTGCAGCTATTCTGGGGCATACGTTTTTAACCAACCGCCTGCTATTTGTTTGATACCAAAGAGATGACATCCAAAAACCCCTCGCCGTCCATGCGAAATATTCCTCCTTCTGGGCAGATTCCACCGTCTGCAAGTGCTTATTCGCCCTCTGTTCCGATCTCGCTCTACCGAGAAGTCACCGCAGAGCTTCAGGCGGCCAGGACGACAATGGAGGCTCTCACCCAGCAAAATCAGCAGTTAGCCAAGCAAAATCAGCAGCTTCGCCAAGAGATCGAACGGGCTGCTCAGTCGGCGATTCACCTCCGGCAGATTGTCACTAATTTGCCCCCCGTTTCGTCTGCCGAGATTCCTACCCCTCGGATGGAGATGCCGATCGAGTCACCCAGTGTTCCGACAATACCGAGCCGTCCGCCTGTGGCTCCCAAGCCTGCTCGCACCGAATCTGTGTTCGCCCCTGAGACGATCGTCTATGAGCAAGAAAGCCAGCCCCGTCGCAAAATTCAGTCTGAGAAAAAGCCAGGCGAGTTGGGCGGTTGGTGGTTGGGTCTAGTGATTGTTCTCATTGTGGTTTCCGCTTTTGGAACGGGATTTTTGATCGTGCGTCCGTTGTTGCCGTCTTCTAATAAGTGAGGCGATTGAATGCAGCGCGATCGAAAAATTTGCTTGATTTTCTCAAACAGCAACAAATCTTGATAAAGGTCAGAGCCGACAGCGTAGGAGCGCAACAGTTCGTCAAAAAAATTGGGATGCGATCGTGAGAGACTTTAGAAATAACGGTGACTTAGGAAAGATGACCTGGGGAAATGTACGATTCGTTACAATTACTTCCCTCGTAACGGTGATACATAGTGTCATGCTGATAGATATCGATATGTGACAAGGAGTGTAGGAGCTTGAAAAAGGTTGAGGCAATCATTCGCCCCTTCAAACTTGATGAAGTCAAGATCGCGCTAGTGAATGCGGGAATTGTGGGCATGACGGTTTCTGAAGTCCGAGGCTTTGGGCGGCAGAAGGGTCAAACTGAGCGGTATCGTGGCTCAGAATACACGGTCGAGTTTTTGCAAAAGCTCAAGGTTGAAATTGTGATCGAAGATGATCAGGTGGACATGGTGGTTGACAAGATCATTGTGGCTGCTAGAACGGGCGAAATCGGTGATGGCAAAATTTTCATCACGCCTGTTGACCAGGTGGTTCGGATTCGCACTGGAGAAAAGAATCTAGAAGCGGTTTGATTTCTTCTCTAAATCTGGTTTGAAACCAAGTTTTATCTATTCACCTTTCCAGACTTGATCAGGCGATCCCGCAGATGGGGTTGCCTTTTTTGTCCAGGTGAAGCGATCGGGCTATTTCGACAAAGGAGATTACCAAACTTAGAGCAAACAATGGTCACGTCCCGATCAATCTGCTACGAAGTGGAATTTGGGGTGAAGTTCTTTCGCTATGACCTTCAATTGAGTAGATGGCTAATTTTTGCGATCGCCCTCCTTCACAGGCGCAGGAACTTGAGGAAACGCGGGAATGACGCGATCTGCTTCAGCAGATATCTCTTTGAGATCTGCTTCAGCAGATATCTCTTTGAGACCACTTGATGAACTCGTCTCCTCGACCAAATGCTTCATCATGGCTTCGTTTTGGCTGACGACGGGAGTCAGCAACGCTTTGGGTGGAGTGGCTTCTACTAAGGAAACTGGCTCAACGGGTAACACAGGCGCTTTTACAGTTGGCTTTGCAGTGGGTTTCTGAGTTACAGCCTTGGCGATATCGGACTTAAAGTTCAGTGGGGCACTTTTGCGAGGTGGCTCGATCGCCCGATTGGGATCTCGAAATTCACGATCGGCTTTGATTTGCTGCACCAATGCAATATGGCGATCGGTTACCCAGGCAGCCCGAACGATCAACTTTAGCCGACCAGCCGTTTTGAGTGCTTGAGTCCACTCTCTTTGCGCCATCTGATCGATCGCCGCTTCCGCAATCTCGTCCGCCTTTTCTGAGGACTGCTTCCAATCAGAAATGCGGCGCTGGGCTGCGTCATAGGTTGGAGAAGTTCGGGAAATTGAGTTAGCCAGGTCGATCGCGTTCTCAAACTCCCCGGCTTGAAAGGCACTTTCTGCCTGCCCCATCAACTCATTTGACCATTGCAGAACCAATTGCTTTCCTTCTGGTTGAAGGTCTGAAGGCAGATTGCCCAACAAACGAATCGCGGCCGCCAGATTACCAGGCGTTTTCTGCTGCACGCTTGCTTTGGCACAATACAATCGCTGAGACGCATTGGCTTGATCGTTGATCGTTTCACAGCTAGAAGAATGGGGCGTTTTGAGCACTTGAAAGGCGATCGCGCTGATGCCCAGAGGCAAAACGATTAGGCTGATCAGACAGAATTTCCAGGCTAATCGTTTCATTTGCAGCGCTCCTCGGTTTGGGTAATCCGGCGTGTTCCATAACACACTTCATTACTCAAAAGATTTCACTGCGATCGCGGAGAATTGTTCAGCAAAAACCAGGAATTTACACAGGCTTTAAGAATTAGGGAGGAAGGAGAAGGGAGGAGGGAGGAGGGAGGAGGGAGGAGGGAGGAAATATTGTTTGCACTGTGATTTCAACCCTCGATCCGGTTGGGTTGTCCTACTTTTGTTTACGGCTAAAGTACCAGCGCACAAATAGTTTTTCTAGCTCGATCCAGACAAACATGATGGCGCTGAAGCCAAAGCAGACGGCTAGTTCATTGAAGGTGAGATAGTGGGTGCCAAAGAAGGCTCTCAACGGTGGAACGTAGACCAAAGCGAGTTGTAGCAGCGTCGTCACAACCACCGCAGCCCAGATGTAAGGGTTGGTTCTGGGGTCTAGCTCGATCGTCAATTTGGTATTCGATCGAATGGCGATCGCGTGTCCCATTTGGGCAATACACAGCGTTGTAAAAACCATTGTTTTCCAGCGATCGGCATCGAGTCCGTTCCCATTCACTTGTTGGGTGTATTGGTATGATCCGACCATGAGAATAATCGTGATGATTGCCAACACAATTCCCACCCGCAGCATGTAAGCACCCAAGCCTCTGGCAAAGATGCTCTCACTTGGATTGTTGGGCGGACGGTTCATGACATTGGGTTCCGCAGGTTCAACAGCCAGCGCTAGAGCGGGTAATCCGTCGGTGACGAGGTTCATCCAGAGAATCTGCAAGGGTGAAAGGGGAACACCTCCCGTGGTCAGTAGGGGTGAAACGGCGATCGTAATCACTTCCCCAATGTTGGAGCCGAGAATGTATTTGATAAAGCGACGAATGTTGGTGTAGACGGTGCGGCCTTCTTCGGTGGCGGCGACGATCGTGGCAAAGTTATCGTCCAACAAAACCATATCGCTGGCTTCTTTGCTCACGTCCGTTCCGGTGATGCCCATTGCGATCCCGATATCGGCTTGTTTGAGGGCAGGCGCATCGTTTACGCCGTCTCCAGTCATGGCTACGATTTTGCCGTTTTTTTGCAGCGCCTGGACAATTCTCAGTTTGTGTTCGGGAGCCACTCGCGCATAGACACTGACCCGATCGACCTGCCGTTCTAACTCGCGCGCATCCATTTTTTCGAGGTCACGACCCACAAGAACTTCATCGCTAGGTTTGGCAATACCGAGGTTTTCAGCGATCGCTTTAGCAGTGAGTTGGTGATCTCCGGTGATCATGATGGGGCGAATGCCAGCCGTTCGACAGCGCGCGACAGCATCTCTGACTTCAGGGCGCGGCGCATCCAACATATCTACCAGTCCCAGCCAGACCAGGGCTTTTTCACTCACCTCGTCTGAACCTTCGGGTGGCAATTCGGTTAGTGGTTTGTAAGAGAAGCCCAAAACGCGCAGGCCTTTTCCGGCGAGTTCGTTATTTTTGGCGAGGATTTGCCGACGCTGTTCTGGTGTGATCGACTGTACCGAATCGCCAATCTGAATCTGTTGGCAACGCTCCAAAATCAATTCGGGAGAGCCTTTGGTAAACATGAGAAACGGAGTCGCCAAAAAGCCTGTTTCTGATTTGAGCAAGTCTGCCGTATCTTTGACAATCACACTCATCCGCTTGCGCTCAGACGAAAAGGGAAACTCTTGGACTCGCGGTAGCTTGCTGTTCCATTGATCGGCTTCTAACCCAGCTTTGGCCGCCACGGTTAGCAGCGCCCCTTCGGTTGGATCGCCCAAAATCGTCCACTGACCCTTGTCTTCTTGCAAAATTGAGTCGTTACACAGCGTACAGGCCAGCATCAGAGCGCGGACTTCAGGACTATCTGACGGATTAATTTTGCGCTTCTGTAGCGTGAATTCTCCTTTGGGGCTGTATCCTTCTCCGGTGACGGCCAGCGATGCACTTGCGGTATGCAGAGATTGCACCACCATTTTGTTTTGTGTCAGCGTTCCCGTTTTATCAGAGCAAATATTTGTGACAGAGCCGAGTGTTTCAACCGCCGGAAGCTTACGAATCAGGGCATTCCGCCGCACCATGCGCTGAGTCCCGATCGCCAGTGTCACTGTAATCACCGCAGGCAACCCTTCTGGCACCACTGCCACCGCCATACTCAGCGACACTTGCAGCAACTCTCTCAACGGCGCAAAGCTGCGTGCCGAGACAATGCCCACGACGACGACGATCGCCACCAGCGCCAGCGCCCCCGTCACCAAAACTTGACTGAGTTGATCCATTCTCTGTTGTAATGGGGTCGGCTCAGACTCGACGGCTTGCAGCATGGTGGCGATTTTACCCAGTTCCGTCCGCATTCCCGTTCCAGTCACCATCACCGTCCCGCGACCCTGCACGACTTCAGTCCCCTGGTAGACAAGATTGAGGCGATCGCCTAGAGAGGTTTCTTCAGGTAGCTGTAGGGTAGCCTGCTTGTTGACCGCATGTGCTTCCCCGGTGAGGGCGGACTCGCGGATCTGCAAATTAGCGGCTTCGAGCAAACGCCCATCGGCGGCAATTTGTACGCCTGCTTCGACCTGCATCAAGTCTCCGGGCACCAGATCGGGCGAATCGATTTCACTGACTCTGCCATCTCGGATGACTCTGACTCGCGGAGAGGACAACTGTTTGAGCGCCGCCAATGCCTTCTCAGCCCGACTTTCTTGAATGTAGCCCAGCGCCCCATTGAGAATCACGATCGCCAAAATTGCGATTGTATCCTTAAAGGGAATGTCTCCTGGCTTGCCCGTCCCCTGCAACAGATCTAGCAAGTCCAAAATGCCCGAAACCAGCGCTACCCCAATCAGCATCAGCAGCATGATGTTTTTGAACTGATCGAGCAAAATCGTCAGCGTACTGCGCCCTCCTGCTTCTTCCAATTCATTTGGGCCAAACTTGACCCGGCGATCGGAAACCTGTTGAGAGTCGAGTCCGGTTTTGCTGTCAGTTTGCAGTGAGTCGATCGTTTGCTGAACATCTAGCGTGTGCCAAGCTGCGTCGATCGTGGGCAATGAGTTAGAAGCCATAGAATTTAATTGAAACGAAAAAAAATGGATGCCTACAGCACTCAATGATAGTGCTTAAATAAGAGAGATAGCACTATTAAATAGTGTGAAACCTCTGATTTGCAGGATAGACTGTAGAGCTTAGACCGTTGGTGATTAAGCCAAAAGCCAAAAGCCACTTGCAGATAGACTCTGACGTTTAACTCTTCATAGTCTAGAGTCCAAAGTCTGAGATCGTCACAATTTTTTTGACTCGCGATGGTTGGCAATCCCTTTGTTCCGCAAAATTTGGTAGGTCGGCAAACCGAACTGCGACAGGTCAGCAAGATTCTGGCAGCCGACGGGGATCTGGTGCTGGCGGGCGTTCCGGGCATTGGGCGACGAACGCTGGTGCGCTGGGCCGCGAGAAACTGTGGAGCCAGAGTGATCGAAATTGACTGCCTGAGAGCCACAGACTACCGCCGCTTTCTCGAACTGCTGGCTGAGGGCTTGATTGCCGCCTTTGAGTCTCCTAAAGAGCTTGCGCTAATTCAACGCTGGAGCCAGACCCAACCGCTGATTTTGCAAAAGTTGCCCAACGGCAGAACTTGTCTAGTCTGGCAGTTTTCGTCTGGCAAAGAATGGGCGTTGTTTCAAGCTTTACTGACATTGCCGCAGGTGTTGGCCGAGTGGCTCGACTGTCGGGTAGTGCTGGTGTTTCAGAATTTTCCTCATATGCGATCGTGGGATCGTCACAGCAAATGGGAGCATTATCTTCGCCAAGAAATTCAGCAGCAGAGTCGAGTCAGCTATGCGCTAATTGCAACGGTTGCCGAACGCTGGGTTGAGCAGAGTGATCTGCAAGTCGTTTCGCTCGGCCCGCTGTCTGATGAAGATCTGGCACCCTGGTTAGAAACGGCGATCGCTCCCGAAGATCTGAAGTTTGAGCCAGAGGCTTTGTCGCTTTTTCTCAGCCATGTGCAGGGGCATTTTAGAGATACGATCGCGCTACTCCAGCGAGTCTGGCTTGACATCAAAACGAGAGATCAATCTGGGGAATGGCAAAAATCCACCTCTGACGCTTCACCCCTCACCCTTCGCGCTTCACGCTTCATTCAAGCTCACCATATTCATCGCAGTACCTTAGCGCTGGTTGAAGATCTGTCTGTCACGTTTGAGTCGTTAATTTTGTTGTTGCCGCCCAGCCAGGTAAGGGTGTTAGAAAGTTTGGCGCTCGACCCAACGGATAGCCCTCATGCCAGAGAATACATTCAAAAGCATCATCTTTCGAGGGGAGGCGGACTGCAAGGAGCGTTGGCTAGTTTAGAACAAAAAGGTTTGGTCTACGGCCCAGAATATCGTTATCGAATTGCATTGCCGTTGCTGGCATTTTGGCTAAAGTATCGGTTGAGTTGATATGAAGTCGATATGTCGTTTTACTCCAGTTTGTCTTTTTTATATTTCAAAGTTAATAAACCAGAAGATTAGAAATGACTCATCACCGCTTGAGATCAATGTGTTTCTTGTGGTTATAGCGGTTCTCACCAGAGTGAGGTATGGTATGACATTTGTAGCGCTTGTACAGCAGGGATTTCAATGTACTTCATCCGTTCAAGAACCGCTATAATTTCAAAAGTCTGCCTTTTAACCTGCTTTGAGTATGAATCAGATAATAGAGTTGTTGGTTAATAAGCCCAAAAATCCTTGAAGCCTAGTCCTGGTCAGGTTTTTAGAGGTTTTGCCAAAGATCCCTGGAAGCTATATCTGACAGTCGATTCGGCGATTTTTTCTGTTAAAACCCAACAAGTCTAATATGGATAAAGCTGATCAGAGTATTCTAGAAGCCTTAATCGTTGACAATCCAGATCTCACTTTACTAGAATCAAAATTATCGAGTTTCAATATTTTTGAAGCGGTTGGAATGACTCGACAGGAGATTCGCCACTCCTATTTTCTGGCATTTCTCTTAAACCCGTCGGAATCTCACTATTTTGGCGACTTATTCCTCAAAAAATTTCTCATTACAACGTTGCTCGATTTTGAAGATCCACCGTTTAGTGCGATCGAAATCGATGTTGCCAGTTTAGAAGACACAGAAGTTAAGCGAGAGTATCGAAATATTGATATCTTGATTTACTCGCCAATTAACAAGATCGTGATTGCAATTGAAAATAAAGTCGATTCCGTCGAACATTCTGACCAGTTAAACAGGTATAGAGAAATAGTTTCGACTGAGTTTCCTGACTATCAAAAGTGCTTGATATATCTCACCAAGGATGGGGATAAAGCATCTGAGTCAAATTGGCATTCGCTGAGTTACGAGACAATTGCTAATTGTATAGACAGCATCTGTCTGCAACACAGTGCCAAGATGAATGGCGACGTTCGCAGCTTAATGACCCATTACAGTAACCTAATTAAGAGACACATCATGAGCGACTCAGAAATTGCCAACCTCTGTCGAAAAATCTATAAACAGCATCGACAAGCCCTTGATTTAATTTATGAGCACCGTCCAGACTGGCAATCAGAAATCTCAGATTTTCTTCAGCAACTCATTCAAAATAATCAGGAACACGATATTGAAAAAGATGATTGCAATAAGAAATGTATTCGATTTGCCCCAAAGGAATGGGATGAACTGAAGTTCCAGAAAACTTGTCATGGATGGACAAGCAGTCAGCGTATATTGCTGTTTCAATTTTGGAATGATTCGCAATATCTTGGGCTAGGTTTAGTTGCGGGTCCGGGGGATCAAACTTTGAAACAAAATATTTATGATGCGATCAGAAACTCTTTTCCTGGAAGACGCCAAAGAACACTTAAAGGAGCAGGATGGAATGAGATTTTTGCAATACCAATTCTCAATGCCTCAGATTACGAAGATGGAGATTTAGACAGCGTTAAAGAGAAGATAAAATCATTTTTTGAAAAGTCTCTTAACCATGAAATAAAATTAATTCGTCAAGCCATCACTCAATTGCAGCGTAACCCAACGACTGAGTAAGGTGAGCATGAGAGTTGACTATAACGGTTTTAGCTAGAGTGAGGTACGGCATGACATCCATAACGCCTGCATAGCAAAGGTTCTGATGTACTTCATCCGTTCAAGCACCGCAATATAGATTTAATAAGCTCGAAGGTAGTATCTACAGGTGACGGTCTTGTTTATTTAACCTGAATTAGATGAAGTTTTTTGCTTCGTTAATGGGCGCTTCTTCCCCTCAAGCTGCCAATTCTGGGGGACTTTCGACCTTCCACAGCGTTTTGATGCATCAGGATATTTGAGTCTCGATCGCTCCCTCTGCTTCTAGGGCTAAGGCGCGTAGTTGGTCGATCGTTGCGTCGGGGACGTTTTCCCATAATCCTCGCTGGTGCGCTTCGAGTAGTCGTTCTGCAATGTCTCGCAACGCCCAGGGATTGTTTTGTTGAATGAACTCTTGAACGCGACGATCGAATAAGTAAGCCTCTGCAACGCCTTGATACATGAAATCTTGAACGCAGTTAGTTGTGGCATCGTAGGCAAACAGGTAATCCAATGTGGCTGCCATCTCAAACGCACCTTTGTAACCATGCCGCATCGCCCCCTCGATCCACTTGGGATTGACCACTCTAGTCCGATAAACACGGGTGATTTCTTCGGCTAATTTGCGAACTTTTGGCTGCTCTGGGCGAGAATTGTCTCCAAAATAGGTTTGGGGTGAGGTGCCAGAAAGCGATCGTACCGCAGCGGTCAAGCCGCCCTGAAACTGGTAATAATCGTCAGAATCTAAGAGATCATGCTCTCGATTGTCCTGATTTTGCAACACAATTTGCATATTATTCAAGCGCTGGTGGAAGGCTTCGGGGGCTGATTTTCCTTGGGATTTGCGGGTGTAGGCGTAGGCGCTCCAGTCAATGTAGGCGCGGGCTAGATCTGAGTCGTCTGTCCAATTTTGTCCCTCAATGAGTCCCTGTAGTCCAGCACCATAGGCACTTGGCTTTGATCCAAAAATTCGATACAGCGATCGCTCCTCTGCTTCTTTTGCGGGTATTCCTTGTGATTCCCAGTAGATTCGTTCTTGTGTTGCTTTTTGTGACAGCGGATTTTGTTCGGCTGATTCTTTTAGTTGAGCGACTGCAATCACCGCACTGTCAAATAAATCGATTAAATTGGGAAACGCATCGCGAAAGAAGCCAGAAATTCTGAGCGTTACATCGACACGGGGACGATCGAGACTAGAAAGCGGCAAAATCTCAAAGTCAATCACCCGTCGGGAAACGCCATCCCAAATTGGTTTGACTCCCAGTAATGCGAGGGCTTCTGCAATGTCGTCACCGCCCGTTCGCATGGTAGACGTGCCCCAAACGGACAATCCTAATGTTTTGGGATATTCACCATTTTCCTGGGTGTATCGCTCTACCAACGTCTCAGCGGCTTTTCTGCCAATCTCCCAGGCCGTCTCCGTGGGAATGGCTCGAATGTCAACTGAGTAAAAGTTTCGTCCCGTCGGTAAAACATCTGGTCTACCGCGAGTGGGAGCACCCGAAGCACCGCTAGGAATATACTTCCCGTCTAATCCTCGTAACAGATTGATGATTTCTTGATCGGTTTTCTGTAATGCTGGAAGTAAGCGATCGCGAATCCAATTCAATTCTTGATCTGTAGCAGTTCCGATAGCGGGTATGTCAGATTTTTGAATCAGTTGGGTGATTAGTTCTGCGGCATAAAGTTCAATCACTTCTACAACATCACCGACAATTTGGCAGTGATCGAGTTTGGGATGAGACGTGATCACTGATTCACCCAGGTCAGCCGTGAGGGGATCTAGGTCTAGCTGCCAGTCTTGAGCGATCGCACGAGTCAGTCCTAATCGATTGGCGTTGGGATTGCGAGCGATCGCCACCGTCAAATCGCAGAGTTGTCTGCCCTGAGGACACTGACCAAAAATGTGTAAACCATCTCGGATTTGAGCTTCTTTCAATTCACAGAGATAGCCGTCTGCGGTTTTGAGAAAGGCTGCCAAAGTGGAGTCATCTAAAGTTGAGCGATCGAGTCCTAAATCCTGGTCGAGATTTTCTTGCAAAATTAATTGAGTAAGGCGATCGCGAACCAGTCCCAGTCGAGCCGGATCGAGCGTTTGCGCTTCGTAATATTCGTCGATTAGCCCTTCTAGCTGGTGCAAATTTCCGTAGAGTTCGGCACGAGTCATGGGGGGCGTTAGATGGTCGAGAATCACAGCTTGGGCGCGTCGTTTGGCTTGAGATCCTTCGCCGGGATCGTTGACGATGAACGGATAGAGATGAGGAGTCGCCCCAAAAACCGCTTCGGGATAGCAGTTTTCAGAAAGTGCCACGCTTTTTCCGGGGAGCCATTCTAGATTGCCGTGTTTGCCGACATGCACGATCGCCCCTGCTCCAAATTCGGATCTAACCCAGTGATAGAACGCAAAATAATCATGGGTAGGTTCGAGATCAGGCGCGTGGTAATTGAGAGCAGGATCGCGATCGTAGCCTCGCGCAGGTTGTATACCGACAAACACATTTCCTAACTGAATTCCTGAAATCGGAAAGGTCGGTTCTGAAGGGTTTCCCCAGCGAGTATTGACACCTGTTTGAATGGCGATCGGTAGCTGCTCAAAATAAGGTTGATACTGTTCTAATGAGAGGGACTGCCGCACCTTTCTCAGCGATCGACCTTCGGGATCATTCGTTACGCCTGCTGTTAGTAATTGAATCAATTCTTGATCGTTTTCGGGAATATTTCCGACTGAATATCCTGCAAGTTTGAGCGCTTTGAGAATTTCGAGACAACTGTTGGGAGTATCCAAACCGACCCCATTGGCTAACCGTCCATCTCGATTGGGATAGTTGGCTAAAATCAGCGCAATTTTTCGATTTTTAGGCGAAGTTTGTCGCAGTTTTACCCAATTTGCTGCCAGGTCAGACACAAATTGAATGCGATCGACGATCGGTTCATAAACCACCACATCGGTCTGTAGGCGAGCATTCTGAGTTTCGACTGACTTAAAGGAAACGGCTCTTGTGATGATTCTTCCGTCCACTTCGGGGAGTGCGACATTCATCGCCATATCTTTGGGTGCCAATCCTTGAAAGCCAGATGCCCATTGTTCTTGAGTTCCGCCGCTCAAAATCACTTGCAGCACCGGAACATTCAATTGCTCCCACAATTCTACTTGAGGTGTTTCGGTGTCTAATCGAGCGAGTGAAAAGCTGGTTGTATTCAGCAATAAATCAAGGTGCCGACCATATTTAAGTAGCGCTTTCTGAACGGCGGGTTCGCGTAATGACGAAACAAAGATGGGAATTGGCGATAAGTTTCTTTGGGCTAAAGATTCACATAATGCATCAATAACGGCTGTGTTTCCCGCAAGATAATGAGCGCGATAAAATAAGATTCCGACTTCTGATTTTTTGGTTCGTTTTTGCCATTGACGAACGCCAATTCGAGGAACCGATTTAGGGAGAGAAACCGAATATTTTTGTTGTAAATAGTTAGTTGAAATGAATTTCAAAAGATTGCAATAGTTGTCAGGGCCGCCCTCTAAGAGGTATTGCCAAACTTGATTACTTTCGCTTAGAGAAACCGTTGAATGACTGGTGAGATTGGGATCAGGACGCTCATCACCCGGCAGAATGATTAATTTTGCACCCGTCTGCTGTGCCGTTTCCTCAACCACTTCTAACCCATAGCTCCAGTACGATCGCCCCCCAATCACCCGCACAATCATCACCTGAGCCTGACTCAACACATCTTCGGCGTAGGTGTCGATCGTCAGTTGTTGTTGTAGCTGAAGTAAATTGACCACACGCAGGGCGGGGAAGCCTTCAGGTAACTGAGTGACGGCGGCCGCAAGGGTTTGAATGTCGGTGTCAGCGGCGGTAATGAAAACGATCGGGGCGGGTTGCTGTTCGACAAAGATCACCCCCTCTGCTGATGGGTTCCAACCTCCGGGAATGGTCGCAAGACGGTGCATAATCGACTCTGTAAAGGGGCACAAATTCCATTTATGATAACGCTAATGGAGATGCCTTTGACCTTGTAGAGAATGACAAGCCAGATCACAGATCCGAAAACGCTGTAGGTTTTGTTTTTACAACGGTAGCTAGATTGCTAAATAGACAGATTAGCAATCAGTAAAATCTTCCAAACTCAAATTCTACTTTCCAGTCGGGCTGAAGTCTCGCAGCATTTTCTTCAATTCCATGCCGTGTAGTTCTTCTTGACCGATCATCGTTCGAGCAAACTCTTCTAGATAAATGCTGGCATCTTCAACGACTTCGAGCAAATTTTTGTATAAGCTCAGGGCGCTCGATTCGTGGTGCAAGCTTTCGAGTAAAATGTCGTAGATTGAATGCTTGTGAGTTTCCTCGATCGGTGCAATTCGCAAGCTCGGATGTCCTTCTAATCCCGTCAAAATTTCTCCAGCTTGTTGAGCGTGAAGCAGCGATTCTGTGGCCTGGGCTTTGAGAAACTGCACGATTGGAATTCGATTCGGCCCTGTGACCATCAATGAGTAGTGAGTATAGCGAACCACGCCCGACAGTTCAGATTCCATTATGGAATTGAGCAAATTGGTTGCGGCTTTGACATCAAGTTCTCGCATGGGAATTATTAGCTTGAGTGAATTATTTTGTAACAGACTCGCGATTTTTTTGGAATGGAAAGATGACACGTCCGGACAAGCTTTGGAAATAGATTCCACCCACGGTAATTAGAAAGATTCCATAACCCAGGGCTTGAACAAAATACAACCGTTGAGTGTACCCGAACAATGCACTTAAGATAATGCCAGGAAAGCGATCGTCTGGTAATATTTTACTCATGTTCCAGACCATCGGCCCCAGAATGCAGTTTCGATCCAGCGGTTTGGCAAAGCGTTCGTAAAAGAAGCAGAGCGATTGTGATTTGCGATCGAGTTGCGCCAGGGTATTAAACGCTGTGTCGAAGTGTCCTAGAGCCGTCACCACCAAGCCTGAAACGATCAGCAGCAGTAGGGCACCCATGACCATAAAGAACTTTCTGAGATTCAGCTTAACGCCCCACTTAAAAAGTAAAGCGCCAATGCCCACGGAGGCAATGATTCCGGCGATCGCTCCCAAAGCGGGCACAAGTCCCTGCTGAAACTTAGCGGCAATAAACAACACCGTCTCAAACCCTTCTCGGAGCACCGCAAAGAAAATCAGCGAAAACACGCCCCATCCCGCCTTCGTATCCGTGGTCAAAACAGAGCCGATCGCCCCTTCCACAGTTTGTTTCATGTGTCGAGCGTTTTGCGTCATCCAGATCAGCATCCAACTCAGAAGGGCGATCGCCAGCAGGCTAAACCCCCCTTCGAGCAAGGGTTCCAAAACGGGAGCATATTTTTGATCCGACGATCCCAAACTTTGTAGCATCCAACCAAACAAAACGCCGACGATCGCGCTAGCGACCAGTCCCGCTGCCACTCCCCCGTAAACCCAGGGATTCAAATGTCGCTGTTTCGCTTTTTTTAGGTAAGCCAACACAATCCCAACCACAAGCGCGGCTTCAACGCCTTCGCGAAGGGTAATCACAAACGTAGGTAAAGCAGAACTGAAGTCCATGAGATTTGGTAAGGTGAGTTTTGACGATCGGGTTCAAATTGAATAGACTTCACACCAAATCAACAGTTACTTGCTACAGATCCTCACTCTCTAAATCCTCCAATTTTAGGAACTTTGACTAAGCTTGGCTGATCGATCTGTTGCACCTATTTTTAACGTGAATTCGATGAAGTTTTTTTGCTTCGTTCTTCAGCGCTTCTGCCCCCCAACCCCCCAAAATTGGGGGACTTTCAGACAAGATTTTTGGTTCAAAGTCCCTCACTCGTGGGGGATTTAGGGGGCTGCCTGGATTAACAACCGCAGCGAAAGATTTCATCGAATTCACGTATTTTTAACCTGGTATTAAGAACCAAAGTGAGTCTTTGCCCACGCAAGAAGCCGTTGTGTTGGTCAGTTCAGGGAGGTGGACTTTGTTTTGATAGCCACAGTTTTAACTGCCAAGTTACCAATTAAGACTTGATCGACTTCTGTGCGTTCATTTCGATCGTTTTGACGAGCTTAGAGACTTCATCTGGTGATTTGACTGGGGCAGCAGGCGGCAGGGGAGCGGGCCAGGCTTGACTCAGTTCTGTCATTGTGGTCGCGATCGCTTTTTCGGCTTCAGGATTGTCTTTGGTCATTTGAGAAGCAATCCCTTTGTGAAGCTCATTGGCATACACCACGAACCCACGAGAATCTTGATATTCAATCTCTTGAGTAATTTTGCCATCCGCAATCGCCGCTCCGTATTCAGAGTTTGCTGCATCCAACAACCCAGTGATCACCTGCAAAACAAAGTTAGGAGAATTGCGCTGAGTATCGGGCAGGGCCGCGATCGCCCCTTCTACCGACTGCATCGAAGTTTTGAATTCACTACTGACTTTATTTGCGTCTTTGGCTCCAGCTTTTACATAATCCTGAAGGGCAATTAATGTCGTTTTAAACTCTTTGATGTTGCGTTCGTTGAGTTGATCTTCGACATCTGCATAAATCTCTTCGACTGGGTGGCCAATATGAGGTTCGGCCTGGTCTGGTTTTTGCAGATCAAGCAGTTCTTTAGCAACCATCAGGTGCCCTTTCATCAAGCCCAACTTGATCATGTAATCGACATCTTTCGCTTCTCCGGTGAGTTGAATATCTTCGATCGTCACCAAATCTTTAACCTGATCAAATTGCGCTTGATTGATGACATTCTTCGACACCAGTTCTTCGACTTTTCCGTAGGGGCGACTGGCCTGAATTTTATTAGACAATCCCGGAACGGCCAACTTTGCTTCAAGTTTGTCTAACTCAGACAAAATCGCGCTGTTGATATTGATTTGCTTGTTGCTGTGAGACATGCCGCTCATCGAGGATGAACTGCTCGTCTGGGCAGGACTCGACGGGGCCACAGCGGTCGGAGGAGCCTGAGTACTACAGGAAATCAACACTGATAAAAAGGTGGCTGAGAAGAAAAGCGCCAGAAAGCGAAGAACAGGCATAGGTCATTTCCAAATGATTTTTGGGACGCGAGAAAAGCTGGGAAGCGGATGGCTCCACATCAGGCAGACTTAATGCGAATTATTTTTGTTAGTGGGTGAGGCTTATTCTGACGGCTTGCGATCGCTCTTGTCAATTGGTTTTTGTACCTTTCTGCGAAAGTTTCCCAAAAGCTTAACGATTCAAGTTTTGGTTGCGATCACGTCAAAAAAGCCCATACAGCCCGCTTCGGCGATCGCGTCTTGATGGGGGTGAAACATAAATTTGCCTGGTTTAGCAAAGCTAAATTCTAGAATGTGTCGTTCTGCGGTTCCCATTGTGATTACGTCGGTTTCCTCGGTGGCTTCGAGCGATCGCCCAGTTCGATTGATGCGAAACAAATTGGCGTGAAGGTGAAACGTGGCCACAGGGTCAAACTCAATCATATTCAGCACATAGAGGCGAATCAGTTGATCTTGCTGAATCGGAATCGGATGATGCATGTAGTAGTGAGGCAACCCATTGAAGGCATACAGTTCGTTTTTTTGATCGTTGTTCACGTCATAGCCCGCCATAATCAGCACCATTTCATCCGCAGGTGGACGAGGCTGAGGCGGATCGATAATAAACATGCCATACAGCCCTTTCCCGATGTGTCGAGTCACCGGGGCAACGTGACAGTGATAGAGATGCACTCCAAATGGCGCAGCGTCAAACTCATAAATCATCACGCCATTGTTGCGAATCGGCTTGATGCCATCCATGTCGGCCGCGTGATAGCCATGAAAATGCAGCGAGTGAGAATGCCCCGCTTTGTTGTAAAAAATCACCCGAATCCGATCGCCCTCAGTCGCTCGAAACGTCGGGCCGGGAACTCGTCCATTCAAATTCCAGGTGATGAAGGTGTGAGCGTTGTCCAGTTTGATCGGGGAGGTCTGCGCTTCGACCCGAAACTCTCGCACGGTGCGCCCATTTTCTTGAGTCACGGTGCCATAGTCAAAGTCGCGCAGTACGGTGAGCGGAGTTGTTTCGGTAGAAGAATGCGGAAGCGGCGGGATGGTGACTGTTTTGTTTGGGGTTTGGCGCTGCCACTGCTGAAGGGCGATCGCTGACCCTGCAAGTCCGACACCTCCCAACAATCCCCACTGCAATAGCTGACGGCGATTCAGTTTTTCCAATTTAGAGTTCGACATGGGCGATCGCGGACAACATTTTTGCAACCGAAAGTCAATCGATAAATTGCAGCCAGATGACCTTTAGCAGCATAAGTCTTCTATTAGCTTTTGGCAAATATTCTCATTAGTTTAGCAAAAAGCTGGAAAGTCAGCCCCACTTCACGATCTTGTCAAGCTTTTATTTCTAAACTCGTAAACTCGATGAAATGACGTTCGTTAACGTCAGCTCAGTTTCAGAAGAAGTGTAAACGCAACGTGCAGCTTTAATTCACATCTCCTCTTAAGGAGGTCAAAGAGATCTCAAGGTGAAGCCAGCCTAGCGAAGTAATCCCTCAAAAAAGAGAGACATAGAGAAATTGCCTATTGCGCGTGTAATGAAATATGTACCATTGTTCTCTTAAATTAAGGGTTATGACAGTCAGCTTACTTATTATTCTCTATCAGCGAGATACTCAGTATTATGGTCGTTATCTCTCATTCTGATGGTATAAACAAGACAAACTTATTCGCAGTTTTCTCAGTGGATTCTCTTCAGAAGTATAGATTTTATTCATAATTCCCTCCGTATTATGATTTAGAATTAAGTGCGATGAGCTACCCAAAAACCTTGGATGTTTCTGTAACACTTACTTATAAATGTAGGTCTACTGATCTATAGCAATCCTGAATTATTTGTGAAAGTCTTCAAAGGGTAGGTTCTTAGTTCTCAACCTTTGATTGACCGCTAACCACCGAATTCTGAAAACTCAAACGGATAGCTACAGTCGCTTAATCTCTGTCAATTGAACTCATCTCCTATTCACCTAACGTTCTAGAGGCTAAACCCGAACGTGATCAAGTTTAATCAAGAAGCCCCTCTTGTGCTAGTTGTCGATGACGATCGACTGACTCGATTTCAACTAAGACATGCTTTAGAGCAAGAACAGTATCAAGTCGTCGAAGTCACTGATGGAATGCAATGTCTCGATCTTTATACTCGCCTAAAGCCTGACATCGTATTGATGGATGCGCTCATGCCCGTCATGGATGGATTTACCTGTTGTGCGGCTCTACGTGCCCTTCCTGGCAATCATGCGGCCCCTGTGCTGATGATTACAGGACTCGAAGATCGCGCCTCGGTCGATCGCGCCTTTGAGGTTGGAGCCACTGATTTTATTACCAAGCCGATTCACTGGGCGGTTTTGCGGCAGCGTATGCAGCGTCTGATCGGGCAATTTCAGCTTCAACAACAGCAAGCGCTTTTGTGTCAGCACCTTGAAGAAACCAATCAGGTATTAAAGCGACTGGCCTGGATCGATGATCTCACTCAAGTAGCCAATCGTCGCTGGTTTGATGACTATCTCAGTCAAGAATGGCAGCGCATGAGGCGAGAAAAACAGCCTCTATCTTTGATATTGTGCGATATCGATTACTTCAAAGCCTACAACGACACCTATGGGCACCCAGCGGGCGATCGCTGTCTCCATCAAGTTGCTCAGGCGATTCGATCGGCGGTGAAGCGATCGGGAGATTTGACGGCCCGCTACGGTGGAGAAGAATTTGCAGTGATATTGCCCAATACCCATGCAGCAGGAGCGGCAAAAGTAGCAGCAAAAATTTGCGCTCAGGTAAAAGCGTTGCAGCTTGTCAATGTCAATTCTCAAGTTTGTGAGCATGTGACGATCAGCGTTGGCGTGACCAGTCTCATTCCCGCTCTCGAAACCAATTCGTCAATGCTAATTGCTGCGGCAGACAAAGCACTCTACCAGGCCAAAAGAAAAGGTAGAAACCGCAGCGTTGTCTTAAAAGAAATGCTGCAAGCAACGGATCATACAATGCTACATGAATCACTTAAGAAGCGCGACCCCTCACGGGTAGCTCAAAGAGATCGCTCAAACCTGATCCGTCCTTAGAAACTTTGACTGACGTGGATTCGATGGAGTTTTTTCGCTTCGATTTTGAGGGCTTTTGCCCCCAAGCTGCCCATTCTGAGGGACTTTAACGAACTTCGGTTTGACGTTCTAGGAGAGTCACATTCTTTTATCGAACGTTTGCCCGTGCCCCGGTTTGAGCGGCATAAGCGATCGCTAATCCATCGGCGGCATCGTCAGGTTTAGGAATCTCTGACAAGTTAAAAATCATCATCACAGCTTGTTGAATTTCTGACTTATCTGCTCCATATTTAGCCACGGCTGATTTGACCTGGGACTGATGGAGAAAGACGGGTTCTTCTAAGCCACTTTCTGCCAGCGCAAGCTCGATCACGCCCAGGGCACGCAGCACTTTACCCGCATTGGTATTTTCTCGCGCAAAGAACGGCATCTCCATCGCTACCACATCAGGTTTGAGCATCTGACAGAGTTCTCGCACGTCGTCATGAATCTGCTGCAATCGTTTGTAAGTGGGTGTGTTGGCAGGAGTCACAATCACCCCATAATCGAGAACCGTTTCATCTCGAATTGCCCCATACCCGATCGTGGCGATCGCGGGGTCAATCCCCAAAATAATCTTTCCTCGTAGATCCAGGATCGGTAGTGGAAGTAAGGCGGCAGACTTTTTCATAGTTCGCCCATACTACCAAATTTCTAGCGATCGGACTGACAAAGGATTTTGCGGTAGATATTCTATTTAAGTTGTGAGAATTCGGTAGTTGTTCATGAGTGGTTAGTCATGAGTGGTTAGTGGTTGGTCGTCAATGAATGGCTAATACCAAATCCACTAGTTACTGATACAGATCCTCGCCCCCTAAATCCTCCATTTTGGGGGACTTTGAAACGGCTGTTTCAAGTATTTTCACAACTGATTTACAACTGCTATGTCAGGTCGCTTCCTGTTGATGGCGCTGACACAGCTTTGCAAACCAGTCTCGATCGCAATGCTCCAAGCTCACTAACCCCTCATCATACGGGTGTTGACTCGGCGATCGACCAGCAAAACCAGCATACCAATCCTGATAATCACTCGCCTGCTGAGGACGAAGAATCAGTCGTTCGGTCACCAGAGTCAATGCCCAGGAAGTTTCATCCCTCATCCCTCATCCCTCATCCCTCATCCGACTTTGGCAAAAAACTAGCTCCATGTTCTGTAACAACAAATTCGCCATCGGGCTGATCGACAATCATCTGCACATCCACCGTTTCGCCCGTGTCGATCACGTCAATATCATCTATAGTTTGGAGAGCCGCGATCGCCCGTTTGTCGCCCTGTTTTGCCATGATAGTCAAGAAGTTTTGCACAGCTTGATGAACAGATTTAGAAACAGGTTTAGACATAGTAAATCTCCGCTTAGTAATGATTCAGGTAGCCGGATGCAATGATTAGTAAATCGATGGCTAAGAAGTAATGACTAATAACCCGCCCTTGAAGATTCTTGCAACTGAATTTAGGACTGATATAGCCGCCCGCTCCGATCGAAGCTGCCTCAAAACAGAAAATATCGCTGCGCCATCGGTAACACAGTGGCAGGCTCACAAGTTAACAGTTCACCGTCAGCCCGAACTTCATAAGTTTCAGGATCAACTTCCATATGAGGGAGTGCATCGTTAAGCTTCATGTCTCGCTTGGTGAGTTTGCGAATGCCTGACACCGCTACGGCTTGTTTTTGCAGACCTAGCTTTTCAGGAACCCCTTTTTTGATCGCTGCCTGAGACAGGAATGTGAGAGATGTGGCAGCGATCGCTCCTCCAAAACTGCCAAACATCGGACGCATATGAACAGGTTGCGGTGTGGGAATACTGGCGTTAGCATCTCCCATCTGTGACCAGGCAATCAAGCCGCCTTTGATCACCATTTCTGGCTTGACTCCAAACATCGCTGGTCGCCACAGGCAAAGGTCTGCCAGCTTTCCAACCTCGATCGATCCGACGTGGGCAGCAATCCCATGAGTGATCGCGGGATTGATCGTATACTTTGCGATGTAGCGTTTGGCTCGGTGATTATCGTTGCGTGACGAATCTTCGGCCAGTGCGCCCCGTTGCACTTTCATTTTGTGTCCCGTTTGCCAGGTGCGAATGATGACTTCTCCGATTCGTCCCATGGCCTGTGAGTCAGACGACAGCATACTAAACGCGCCCAAATCGTGAAGAATATCTTCGGCGGCAATCGTTTCTCTTCGGATTCGCGATTCTGCAAACGCGACGTCTTCTGGAATGCTGGGATCGAGGTGGTGACAGACCATCAGCATATCCAAATGTTCGTCTAACGTGTTTAAAGTATAAGGTCGCGTCGGATTGGTCGAAGACGGCAACACATTCGCTTCACCACAAACTTTGATGATGTCAGGGGCATGTCCTCCGCCTGCGCCTTCGGTGTGATAGGTGTGAATGACGCGATTTTTGAAGGCAGCGATCGTATCTTCGACAAATCCCGCTTCATTCAACGTGTCGGTGTGGATGGCCACCTGAACATCGTATTCGTCGGCAACGCCCAAACAGGTATCGATCGCCGCAGGTGTGGTTCCCCAATCTTCGTGCAGCTTTAAGCCCATCGCTCCCGCTTTTACTTGTTCTTCGAGGGCGGCGGGTTGGCTGGTGTTGCCTTTGCCTAAGAATCCCAGGTTCATCGGAAAAGCTTCAGCAGCCTGCAACATGCGGTAAAGATTCCACGGGCCGGGGGTGCAAGTCGTGGCGCTCGTTCCCGCTGCTGGCCCGGTTCCGCCTCCGATCATGGTTGTGATTCCAGACGCGATCGCGACCTCGATCTGTTGCGGGCAAATAAAGTGAATGTGAGTGTCTACGCCGCCTGCCGTCAGGATCAGTCCTTCTCCGGCGATCGCTTCGGTGCCGGGGCCAATTACGATCGTCACATTGTCTTGAATATAGGGGTTGCCAGCTTTTCCGATCGCGGCAATTTTTCCATCTTTGATGCCCACATCTGCTTTGACGATGCCCCACCAGTCGAGAATTAGCGCATTGGTAATCACCGCATCAACGGCACCCGCTTCGTTCGTGATCGGAGACTGCCCCATGCCATCGCGGATCACTTTTCCACCGCCAAACTTTACCTCATCGCCGTAGGTAGTGTGATCTTGTTCGACTTCGATAATCAGGTCAGTGTCGGCTAATCGGATGCGATCGCCCACCGTCGGGCCATAGGTCTCAGCATAGGCGCGGCGATTCATGCGATAACTCATGGACAACTCCTCAAGCGTGGTCTGATCCGCCCTCAATTATGCAATGAATTGGCTAGAGAAACTGTCAAAAAATGAGCTTTATTGAGTGCAGAGTAGAAAAACTCAGTCGATCGCAAATTTTTTAATTGTTTTGTTGATTTGCCAACTAAAAATATTTACCCGCGATCGACTGAAGCCAACTTGAGCCTAAAGCGAAACGCACCGCCGACGATTGAAATTGGGGCATTTCGAGTGTCTGCAACCCCCTACGAGATCATCACTCCCTAGTTGGGACAACCCCTGAGCCTAACGAAGCACGATCGAGTCCCGTGTCTTACGCAACTCTGCGCGCACTGCATCCTGTTCAGCGACGACTGAATTAAAGTTAAAGCCCATCATCTTGCCATCAAATGACGTGAAATAAGTGTCGTTGTGAACTTTGGTATCGATCGCTTGATTGATAAACTCAAAATGCACCCAGGGCGTGTTGTTGATCGTGGTCATTTCATCACTAATCCATTGCAGGTTGGGGAGCGATTTTCCGATCGCTTGACGCAGTGCGGTTTTTAACTCAGGTAGCTGCTGGGGTTTTACATTAGCCTCTGAAAAGGTGACGGCGACTGTAACGGTGCGGCGATCGTTGCCATAGGCATATTTGGGTGGGCTTCCGGTTTTGGGAAACTTGGTGGCAATTTCTTGGGCGGTCAACTGGGTAAATCCAGGTGGCAATGCAAAGGTAACTCGTCCATCTGCTAAAGCCACATTACCAGTCGCATCTGGCTTAATCGAGGCTTGGGAAGTAGGGCTTGGCGTGCTGACAGGTGACGCAGACGGAACTGCTGGAGGCTCAGACGGCGACACAGATGGCTCAACTGCGGGTGTTGTAGGAGATGCCGTCGCAGAGGGAGCTGGAGCGGATGCCTGTGGTTTAGAAGCGGTACAGCCGCCAATCATACAAAGCATCGAAGCCGCCAAACCTACCCACACGCCGTGAAGCTGGTGAGAACGAATTTTTGTGAGCGGCGATCGAGAGACGGCTGAGGAAGCTTTGTTAAACGTGTGCCAAACCATAAAAGGGACTCCTGAGCGGGTGTAATTGTTCAAGGTCTATGGGACTGCAAATTCGATAAAACTTTTCACTTCGTGCGCTTCGAGATACCGACAAGAGACTGCCAATCCGGAAATGCGCCCTAAATTCTCCTGAGCGATCGTGAATTCGATGAAAGTGTTCGCTCTGGTGGTAGATCGGGGTGCTTCTTAAATCCTTCACCTGTAAGGGACTTTGCACCAGCCCTCTAAAGGTCATTTGAGCGCTTTTTAATATTTGTTGTCATCCCTGTC
>NZ_JBJPHU010000010.1:0-107128 GCF_052939515.1 Phormidesmis sp. 146-33 | reverse complement strand
GCAACCACTTCGATCTCTGGCAACAGGTCAGCCAACGCCCGAATCGTCGTGGATTTGCCCGTGCCGCGATCGCCCATGATCATCACCCCACCAATTTTGGGATCGATCACATTGAGCAGGAGGGCCAGTTTCATTTCTTCTTGACCGACGATCGCGGTAAAAGGAAAAACAGCACGACGGCGAGGAAAGGGCGCGAGGGCAGACCGCCCGTTTTGGGAAGTAGCTTCTGTCGTAAAGGTCACGAGATTACCTACGAAATTAAAGAAATTTTAATCAGCGTATCCAATTGTGACATATCACCGGGGGCTAAAATCTTTGACCTTGAACGGTTCTACCAAGTAACCCTGGAAGTTGAAGAGTGAACAACCGACTTCACGCTATGATAGAGCACCGGATTTTAGCTGGCCCACGCCATGAGCAACGAACGATTAGAAGTCATTGATGCCCGCCTCGAAAACCTCACCGCCGTTAGCATTCGCACCGCAAACAGCCTCGAAGCCTCTGCCTACCAGATTGGGCTGATGGCTGAAGGCATTACTGCTGTGAGACAGGATATTTCTGAGATACGTCAGGAAATGGCAGAAATGCGCGTCTGGATGGCTGAGTTTCGAGAGAGTTTGAGAGATCTCAGGATAACCGTTGACCGAATCATTGAAGCGACTGACCGAATCGCTGCAACGGCCGAGCGACAAGCTGCAACGGCCGAACGGCAGGAACAAAACATTACTCGACTGGTGGCGATCGTGGAGCGTCAGGCGCAAATGATGGGAGACTTGTTGCCAAGAACCTAATTCATAAGAACCTAATTGAAGGGGCAACGCCGATTTCGAGTTACCCGCAAAGGGTCGCGTGATTCTAAAATGCCCATAGGTGATCAACAACGGATTTCAACGATGGCTAATCCAATTCCGGTCGTGGTGAATGGTGCAACGGGCAAGATGGGGCGCGAAATCGTGAAGGCGGTGTCTCAAGCAAGCGACATGACGCTAATCGGAGCCTTATCCAGAAACCCTGACCTTGTGGGGCAAGACATTGGTGAAGTGATTGGCTGCGGAGCCTTAGAGGTGCCGATTCTCAATGAGTACGAATCGACGATGGCCATGCTGTCTCAAGAGCGCGAATTGGGCGTGGTTGTGGATGTGACTCACCCGGATGTAGTGTACGGCAACGTGCGATCGGCGATCGCTTACGGAGTGCGCCCCGTCGTTGGCACCACAGGGTTAACGGCTCAACAGATTCAAGACCTGGCAGAATTTGCCGACAAAGCCAGTACCGGATGTCTGATCGTACCCAACTTCTCGATCGGCATGGTTCTGCTTCAACAGGCGGCTGTGCAAGCGTCTCAGTACTTTGACCACGTTGAAATCATTGAATTGCACCACAACCAAAAAGCTGACGCACCAAGTGGCACAGCCGTCCAAACGGCCCAAATGCTGGCTGAGATGGGCAAAACCTACAATGCTCCGATAGTGGACGAGACCGAAAAAATTACTGGAGCGAGAGGGGCCCAGGCTGATGAAGGGATTCGGATTCACAGTATTCGTCTACCCGGTTTGATCGCCCATCAAGAGGTCATTTTTGGGGCACCCGGTCAAATCTACACCTTGCGCCACGACACGAGCGATCGCGCTTGCTATGTGCCCGGTGTCCTCCTCTCGATTCGCAAAGTGTTGCCGCTCAAGACATTAGTGTACGGTCTAGAAAAAATCCTGTAGCTCTCGATTAGCCTTTCATACAGGACATTTCATTCCACCTCACGCCTCACGCCTCCCTCCTCACGCCTCATCAAGCCAAGATGAAGTTCTAAGTCACTTTCTCTGTAAAACCACGCAATAGGGTAATATCTCAGCAGAATTTAACCCAACGCTGCAATATAGCAAGATCTCCTCCTGGTTGACTGACAGAACTCCTGAAGCCCCCGTTTTTTGTAGGTTGGTTTTGAGCAACGCGAAGCCCAGCAGTCGCCTCTCTCACGTTGGGTTTCACCGAGTTCAACTCAACCTACTGGAAAAGATCTGTCAGTCAATCAGAGTTACAAGTTCAAGGACGTTTCCTAAATTCCTCCTAAGTGAAGAACTTTGAACCGGAAATCTGGTCTGAAAGTTTCTCAAAATTGGCAGCTTGGGAGGCAGACGCTTGATACCGAAGCAAAAAAGCCTTGTTGAACTGACGGCAGCTTTAGGTATCCTCAAACCTTACGATATCCGCGATGAAATTGGCTGATCCGGAAAAGCGATCGACCGTTTATTTGATCAAAATAGAGACACTTGAGAACATATTGCTTTGGCTAAACCGTCTCAAAAATAAGCGCGAATTGGGTTAAATTTGTCATTCTAGATATCAGTCGATTTGCTTCTCAGACCAATGTTAATGATCAAATCTCTCGCCTGATCGAGTTTCACTACCCAATATTCGATTTTCCGGATTCCCATCCGAGGTGAGTGCAAGAAGTCATTACAACGATTAGCTGTTTGAGATTTAAAGCTGGCAGGCAGTCAGTCCTGACAAGCGGTCAGTTTTTATATCACACCTTAATGATTGGGCGACGGTCTTACGTCCAACCAGCCTTTTAACAATCTGTAAGTGATAGTTCACGGCGCGATCGGACTGATTCTAACTTCAGTTTGATTGACCGTTGAAATTGTGATTTTAATCAATGCCGACTTAGCGCTACCCAATTCTAAATCGGGTTGATTTTGCGACTCCAATTCTCTGTGTTTTGTTGCACAGAAAGAACGTCGTCTCAATTTTTTTGAATCACTTACTTTGTGAATCAATCATCAGGTGCCTACTCAGATACACCCTTAATTTTTAACCTCAAAAAGCCCCATGATCAGCAATTCATTCACTCAGAAATCGATCGTTCAAGCCCTTTTGATGACGGCGGCCGTTGCCGGATCTGCTCTAGTCATCTCTCCTGCTCAAGCTGCGGTGATTCGTCAAGGCGACCTACCCAGCGATGGCGTGACCAACGTCAAAGACTTTGGATTTGCAAAGGTGACCTCCAGCCCCAGACCCTTTGAGCGCAAAACCGTCGGCGGTGTGACGGGCATTGGTGTACAAGGCGGAAATGTCGGCGGAGAAATCGACAGAAAAGATAACGAAGCCATCACGGTTGACTTTCTCAAAGCAGAAACGATCGGCTCCTTTGACCTGGCATTCTTGTACGACACAGGTGTTTTCAGCGACTTTGCAGGTGAGATTGCCGCAGTGACAGCTAATGGCATTCAAACGGGTAAGCTGACTGTCGTGGACGCAACCAATGCTTTGTGGAGTCTTGGCGGCATTGTCACGAACCTCTCAACTGCGGGATCTCAAGCGGGAGGCGGTGCTTGGCGGATCGCAAATCCCTTTGGCAACGCCGCAGTCAGCCAGCTTAAATTTGCGGCTTTCCCCAACGGAGGATCAGGTGGCGCAGATTCTGACTATGCGTTTGTACAGTTAGAAACCGTCCCCGAACCCACCACGATTTTGGGACTGTTGGCAGTCGGTGCCTTGGGTGTAGGGTCGCTCAAAAAGCGTAAACTGGCCAAGGAAACTGGGCTTTAGACATTAGACTTTAGACCGGAGATTTTAGACTGGGAAGCATTTTGAGTCTCTGGTCTTTAGTCTCTGGCCTTTAGTCTCCGCCTGGGTGTTAGCCACCCGCGATCGCGGGAATGATGCTCACTTCGTCGCCATCTTTGAGCGGTGTGTTGACTCCTTCTAGAAATCGGATGTCTTCACTGTTGACGTAAAAATTGACAAATCGGCGTAGCTGCCCTTGTTCATCGCAGATTCGAGCTTTGATACCGGGGCAGCTTTTTTCGAGCGACTCTAACAACTCGACAATGCTGGTGCCGTCACAGTCGATCGTGGGCTGGTCGTTGGTCAATTTCTGAAGCGGAGTGGGAATGAGAACTTTAACAGACATGGGGGGAAAAGAAGGGATGAGGGATGAAAAAGTGATTGGGGCGTTTGGGGACGATCGCTGAACCTCTTGAACTAGTTACACCAAAACTTGTTGCCATTCGAGGCGATCGAGGGTTTTCGATCGTTCTAGGGCGCGCTCAAAGCTGTCGAGTTTGGGTTCGATGGTGAGGGGTTCGCCGATGTAGCCCTGGACGGCTTCTTGGGTTTTGAGTCCGTTGCCTGTGATGTAGACGACGGTAGTTTCGTCAGGGTTGATCTTACCTGCTTCGACGAGTTTTTTCAGGGTTGCAACGGTGGTGCCGCCTGCGGTTTCAGTGAAGATGCCTTCGGTTTCGGCGAGTAGCTTGATCGCGTCAATGATTTCGGCATCGGTGACTGATTCAATATTGCCGTTGGTTTTGCGTGCTAGGTCAACTGCATACACGCCGTCAGCGGGATTGCCGATCGCTAACGATTTTGCCACAGTGTTTGGCTTGACGGGAGAGATAAAGTCGCGACCTTCTTTGAACGCTTGAGCGATCGGGGAGCAACCTTCTGCCTGGGCACCACTAAACCGAACGTGCTTGTCTTCGACCAAACCGACTTCGACAAACTCTCTGAAGCCCTTGTAAATCTTGGTAAACAGCGAACCCGAAGCCAGCGGAGCGACGACATGATCCGGAAGCTGCCAACCTAGCTGCTCGATCACTTCGTAGCCCAAAGTTTTAGAGCCTTCTGAATAGTAAGGACGAAGATTAATGTTCACAAAGCCCCAGCCGTGGGTGTTTGCTACTTCAGAACAGAGGCGATTGACCTGATCGTAGTTGCCATGCACTGACATGACGGTCGGGCCATAAATCAGCGTCCCCAACACTTTGCCCGCTTCGAGATCAGACGGGATGAATACACAACACTCTAGACCTGCGTGGGCTGCGATCGCCGCTGTCGAGTTGGCCAGATTGCCTGTACTGGCACAAGAAACGGTGGTGAAACCCAACTCACGCGCACGAGTCAAAGCCACCGATACCACGCGATCTTTGAAGCTGAGGGTTGGCATATTCACTGCATCATTTTTGATGTACAGCTTTTTGAGTCCTAGTCGTCGTGCCAGTCGGTTTGCTTGAATGAGGGGAGTCATGCCTGTACCCACGTCGATCGGGTTGTCAGTAGCGACGGGCAAAAACGGACGATAGCGCCAGATCGAGTGAGGCCCGGCTTGAATGGTTTCGCGAGTGACGGTGCGCCGCAAAAAGTCGTAGTCATACTTGACCTCCAGCGGCCCGAAGCACATTTCGCAAACGTGACTGGCTTTCAGTTCGTATTCTTCACCACATTCTTTACACTTCAAAGCGCGAAAGGCGGCGGTTGTAGATTGCGTTTTCAGTTCGGTCGCCTGGGGCATGACTTAAAACTCCCTTGGTGCAAGCGTTTTGCTATTTCATGGTTGAATCTCGACTGATACTATCACGGCAAAAATAACTCGTCAAACATACCCGACTATTTTTATCGGGATTAAGATTGGCTGCTTTCATCCCCCACTCACCGGAGGAATCAACACCACTTCATCTCCGGCTTGCAGGGTGGTTTGGGGTTCGACAAATTGGAGGTTGACACCGAATCGAGTGAGGTTGCGCCATTCAGCGAGTTGGGGACGATCGTTAATCAATCGATCGCGCACCATTTCCACCGTTGCCCCGATCGGAAGGTCTAGCGTCAGTTCTGAAACGCCGTAAGCTTCCTGGTAGGCAGCAAATAATTTAACGGTCACGGTAATAGAGTTGGACATAGCAAGTGAGTCAATTTGAGAATGGGAGAGCAAGACAAGCGATCGCGATCCAGTTGTTTGAACAAAAGATTCAATGCATAAAATATTGATAGCTACGATCGATAGTACTGCTACAACGATAAGAGAACTGTCATGACAACCATCACCGCAAAATGGACATTAGACGAATATCACCGCTTGGTTGACACTGGCATTCTGGACGATCGCCACGTTGAGTTACTGAAAGGAGAAATCGTCGAGATGTCGCCCGAAAAAGAACCTCATGCTTATTGCAGCGGTGAAGCAGGCGAGTATCTCATTGGTCTACTTGATGACCGTGCAACCGTTCGGCAAACAAAGCCGATTACACTACCCAATGGTTCTGAACCTGAGCCAGATGTTGCGATCGTGCAGCGCTTGGGGCGCGAATATTTTGATCATCATCCCTATCCAGAAAACATCTTCTGGCTGATCGAATATTCAAACTCCAGTCTAAAAAAAGATTTAGAACTCAAAAGCAATATTTACGCTGAAGTTGGAATTCAAGAATACTGGGTTGTCAATCTCAAAACATTTAAGCTGATCGTGTTCCGAGATCCGCAGGATGGAGAATACGCTTCCAAAATGACACTTTCTACTGGAACCCTTCAGCCTTTGGCGTTTCCTGACATTGCTGTGAGCGTCGATCGCATCGTTAATGGACTTTAAGCCTGACATCCGCTGACGATCGATCACATTAGAACGATAAGAGAATTGTTATGACAACCATCACTGCAAAATGGACGCTGGACGAATATCACCGTTTGGTTGACGCTGGCTTTCTGGACGATCGCCACGTTGAACTACTGAGAGGAGAACTGGTCGAGATGGCACCTGAAGGAAAACCCCATGCTCACCTCAGCACAAATGCAGGCACTTACTTGATTCGACTGTTAGGCGATCGAGCCATGATTCGTCCTGCCAAGCCAATCACCTTGCTTGAAAATGGGTCTGAACCAGAACCCGATTTAGCAATTGTGCAACCGCTCGGACGTGAGTATCTAGACCATCATCCCTATCCAGAAAACATCTTTTGGGTGGTGGAATATTCTTACTCCAGCTTGGATAAGGATCTGGAAATCAAAAGCAAACTCTACGCAGAGGCAGGAATTTTAGAATACTGGGTTGTCAATCTCAAAACATTTAAGCTGATCGTGTTCCGAGATCCGCAGGATGGAGAATACGCTTCCAAAATGACACTTTCTACTGGAACCCTTCAGCCTGTGACGTTTCCTAACATTGCAGTGAGCGTCGATCGCATCATCAACGGCTGACCCTAAAAACCGTAAAATTTCTGCCATGATGTATAAAAATCCTCCTAAGTTGTCATGTCAGAAGAAAAAATTTGGATTATCACCGACTCTGAACCGCTTGTCGATCGCCCTGATGGGGCAAGAGGATGGGGAGAAGAGTTGCAGCAGCGGGTCCAGGTATTTCGCGAAAAGCAGCTTGATGTCGCTGAACTAGAGCGCAAGATGGAAACATTTTTGCAGATGGTTGGGCGGATTTTTAGTCAAGCAGAACAGCAAGCGCAAGCGCAATCAAAAATAAAGCTTGATGAAATTGAACTATCGGTCGAAATCAGTGCGGAGGGCGAGATTAAGCTAGTTGCAGGCGGAAAAGCAGGCGGAAAAGGCTCGATTAAGTTGAAGTTTAAAAGGGTGTCGTAACGCGATCTTTCAGAGCTTGATCCAGCTAGTTACAGCAATCCTTTAAGCGGCAGTCGGTCAAAACGAGAATGGCAAGGAATCAAGCGATCGTCATCGGCATCAATCAGTATGAGTTTCTGCAACCGCTTCGATATGCCAAGCAGGATGCTCTATTGATGCGAGAGTTTTTACTCAAAGAAGCAGGCTTTGACCAGGTTTTCTTTTTCTCAGATGACTCGCCTGCTTGGAAAGGGAAGTCAACTCGTCCTTCGCGATCGAATCTGCTGCGAGTTTTGCGTGAGATTGAGGCTGCTTGTCCGATGCAAGATGGCGACAATTTTTGGTTTTTCTTTAGTGGTCATGGGATGCGCGGCGGTGAGCAAGATTATTTGATGCCGCTGGATGGCGATCCGCATGACATTCAAAACACGGGCATCTCGATCAATCATATTACCGATCGCTTGCGAGGCTGCGGGGCAGATAATGTGGTACTGATGCTGGATGCCTGTCGAGAAGGGGGAAGGAAGGGCGGAAGTTTGGGCGAGCAGACAGCGGAGCGATCGCGGCAAACTGGAATGGTCAGCTTGTTTTCTTGTAGTCCTCATCAATATTCTTACGAGATTGAAGCGATCGCACAAGGGGCGTTTACAAAAGCGTTGTTAGAGGGTTTGGGGCACTGTGCCACGGTGGAGCGATTGAGCCATTATCTAGAGCGGCGAGTCCCTGAGATTCTGCGCGACAACAATCTTCGGGCAAATCAAACGCCTTATACAATTGCCGAACCGATCGCAAAATCTCATCTGGTGTTGATGCCAAAACATGCCACGCTTGCGGATGCTCAACCGTTGAAGATGGATGCTCTTGAGGCGGAAGCGAATGAGGATTACCGATTAGCAGAGCAGTGCTGGATTCGTGTGCTGGTGGTTTCTCCAGGAGATCGGCAGGCGATCGATGCAATCAAGCGGCTCGATCGTAAGTCTCATTTACAATCTGCCGAGCCGCTCTCACCCCAACCCTCTCCCGCAGGAGAAGGCGCAAGAAAGCAAGCTTCTACTTCACGCAACGCCACACCAACTCCTCGCACTGTCCAAACTTTTGAGTTTGATATTGTCAGATCAGTTGTTCTCTGGCCTCTTTGGCAAAAAACTGAGCGAAGATTACGCCTATTTATTGCTGAGAAGTTGGAAGCCGAGTATAAAACTGAAGACTGGATTGCTCAGGTAGAGGCCAATTGTCCCAATCTGAAAGTTGATATCTTTGACCCCTGCCGCCAAAAACAGGAGAATGAAAAGAAGAAATTTGGCGATCGCGCTTCTATTAATTTATTAGACTTTGCTTATCCCTTAGATCTTTACAAAATTATTGCTGCTTATTGGACAGTGTTTCAGCCGGTCTTAAAGCAAGATAAAAAACACTGGGAGCAGCGCTTTTCTCTTCTCATTAAGGTGCGTACTTCAATGGCACACATGCGAGACGAATTGATCGCATCTCACGAGCGGCAGCTTGCAGAAGCTTACTGTGATGAAATTCTTTACTTACTGGATCAGGACAAATAAGTAGATGAACAATCTTTCTTCTTACTTTCTTCTTAAGAGAAAACTGTGAGAGGAGAAAATCCGCTAATCTATAGGAAAATTACTTTTCAAGAATCTCTGAGAAGCGATTGGCCAATCCCCCTCGTATCTAAAAAAGTTATGAGCGAAATAGACCATCCCCTTCAGGCCTATCTCGAAACGCTCTACCTCAAATACAAACTGCTGAATGAAGGCAAGCTGGCTAGCTACATTCCCGAATTGGCGAAGGCCGATCCAGACTGGTTTAGTATTTGTGTGGTCACCGTCGATGGGCGAATTTTTGAAGTCGGAGATGCCGATCACCTCTTCACAATCCAGTTCATCTCGAAGGTGTTTGTCTATGACATGGCCCTGGCAGAACATCTGGCAACCTCATGGCTTCAGTTCTATCGAAAGGAGTGGTATGAAGAATTTGTCCTTTCTGAGAATCTGGAATGCTGTCAAATTTATTACAGTCTGCGTTGATTGGGTTGAGTCGATCGCTGGCGCTCATCTTACCCAACGATCCTGCACTACGTGCCCCTTTAGCAATTTGTTTGGGTGCGATTCCGGGGGCGTTAAGTCGATATTATTTAACCTTATTTTTTAGCCGCTGGCTGGGGACGGATTTTCCGTTTGGCACCTTTTTTATTAACTTGACGGGTGCTTTGATTATGGGATTTTTTGTCACCTTAACGTTGGAGCGATCGCTCACTTCTCCCGACCTACGCTTTCTAGTCGCTGTCGGCTTTTTGGGGTCTTATACGACCTTTTCGACCTACGCGCTAGACACCTCTGCACTCTGGCAAACCGGACAAAAATCATTGGCACTCTTTTATGGGTTAGGAAGCGCAGTTTTGGGAATTGCCAGTTTGGAATTGGGAAAACTTTTAGCTCGATTTTTCTTTAGAAATCTACCCTAATGGTATCCGTTTTTCTCGCCTCGATTTGCGCTCCCATACCCTAGACGCAAGCAGAGGAGTAGAATAAAAACTTATAAAGCCTACAAAAGCAAATTAGTGGCAGCGATCGAAAAATTGGTCACGATCAACCCTTCCACAACCCATTAGTTTGCAGCGTCCAAGTCCCCCGTGCTTTCTGATTAATGACTTACTGCCTAAATCCTGATTGTAAGCGTCCCCAGAATGCAGACGGGGCAGAATTTTGTCAAAGTTGCGGAGCCAAACTGATTCCGTTACTCAGGGGACGCTATCGGGTTTTGCAACCTTTGGGACAGGGCGGCTTTGGCAAAACTTTTTTGGCAGTGGACGAAGATCGGCTGAATACCCGCTGCGTGATCAAGCAATTTTCGCCCCAGCTTAAGGGCACCAAAGCGCTCGAAAAGGCGATCAAACTGTTTGAGCAAGAAGCCGTCCGCCTGCACGAATTGGGCGAACATCCGCATATCCCCGCACTGCTGGCTTATTTTGAGCAAGACCAGCGCCTTTATCTGGTTCAACAATTTATCGAGGGGCCAACCCTTTCTCAAGAACTAAGTCGGCAGGGGCCGTTTAGTGAGCAAAAGATTCGTGAAGTGCTGGTGCGACTGTTGCCGATTCTCAAATTTGTTCACGATCGCCATGTAATTCACCGCGACATTACGCCGTCGAATATCATTCGTCGCAAGATTGATAATCGGCTGGTGCTGATCGACTTTGGGGTGGCGAAATTGTTGACTGAGGCGACTTCTACTCAACCAGGCACCAAAATTGGCACCGAAGGCTATGCGCCCGTCGAGCAGTTACGCAGCGGTAAAGCCTACCCCGCCAGCGATTTGTACAGCCTAGGAGCAACCTGTCTCTATTTGCTGACTCAAGTCAAGCCCGAAGATCTTTATGATCCGTTGGCGGGGCGCTGGCTCTGGCGAGAACGCTTAACCCAACGCGGAGCAGGAATCAGCGATCGCATTGGGCAAATTCTCGACAAAATGCTGAAGGATCTGGTCAACGATCGCTATCAGTCAGCAGATGAAGCCATGCACGATCTGCGGTTTGCGCTCTCGACTCCTGCGGTTGCGTCTCCTCCCAATTCCACACAGATGGGCAGCGCCTCCAATGTCACCTTACCGCCCACTTCAGGGTTGTCCGAGGTTGAGCAGCCCATTGCGGAAGACGATCAGACGCAGCGACTCCCCACGCCGACCCCTTCTCCGATTTCTCGCCCCTCTTCGCGCACGGCTTCTCGACGCGCTTCGTCTGGGTCGCCCCAAATTCGCAGATGCCTGCATACCTTGAGTGGTCACGCTTCCTGGGTGGTTTCGTTGGCGATTAGTCCAGATGGTCAGACGTTGTTTAGCGGCAGTCTCGACGATCGCATCATGGTTTGGGATGTCGAAACCGGAGAACGACTGGGCACCTTGATGGGGCATGTCAAAGCGATCAATGGTCTGGTGACGAGTCCTGATGGCAAGACGTTGATCAGTTGCAGTGACGACGACACGATCAAACTGTGGCAGTTGCCGATGGGCAGATTGATGCGATCAATTCTCGGTCACAGTCGCGATGTCAACTCGGTGGCGGTGAGTCCCGATGGCAAGTTTTTTGTCAGTGGCAGTGAAGATCGGACGGTTTCTGTCTGGAGGATGACCAATGGTGAATTGCTTCGCAGCTTTACGGGGCTGTCGGGGATGGTGCGATCGGTGGCGGTCAGCCCCAATTCTCAGATTTTGGCCAGTGGAGGACTCGACAATCAGATCAAGTTATGGAATCTCAACTCAGGGCAGCTTGTTCGCACGTTGACGGGGCATCAAAATTCTGTGTTGTCGATCGCCATCAGTCCCAATGGTCAAATTCTCGCCAGCGGCAGTAAAGACAAGACGATTAAGCTGTGGAATCCGAATACAGGGGATGTGGTGCGTACTTTGTCAGGACACATTGATATCGTCAATACGATCGCGATTACGCCAGACGGCAAAACCTTAGTCAGCGGCAGCAATGACAAAACCATTAAGCTGTGGAATCTGACGACCGGAGATCTGATCGGGACATTGACGGAGCATACCAATTCGGTCAACGTGGTGGCGATCGGGGTAGATGGACGGCTTTTGGCTAGTGGTAGTTCTGACAATACGATCAAGGTCTGGCAGCTATAAAAGAAGCTAAAAAGATTAGACGTTGGGGTGAGGAAAATTAGCCGCGATCGCGACTATTCTGAGCAATATTGTCTTTGTTATTGAACCCGATGGACGCGACCAAAAGTCCCGGCATGGATTATCTTTATCGCAAAGCTGAATCTGTGAGATGGCACCGACAGCAGAGTAATCAGCAAATATTGCGATCGCGGTTGGGCTTTAACGAAGTGGCATCGTCTCGTCCTAAAGCCTGCCAGGGTTGTGCAAATTATCACGGGGTGGCGTATGGGTACGATCGGACAACTCGCGCCTCGCTTGTGTGCGGCTTTCACCCCTATGGCTGGCTAACGGACGACTCCTGCCCCGACTGGGAGAAACTTTGAGCTTGGAGATTAAGCGTTTAGAACTGTGGTGAAAACTGTCCGCTTTGGGCTTCTCTCTACTTAGATAATTAAATTTGCATAATATTGACTTCTCAGAGAGACAACTTAGGGTAACTGTAGGGTTTGTTACCTACTTTCTCTGAAGGAATTTAAGCCATGCGTCTGAGAACAGCCCCGTTGACGGTGGGAGTGATGATCGCCGTTCTATCTACAAATTGGAGTGCGATCGCTCAAACGATCGTTTCGATACCGTCTGTGATTGAAGCGCTTACCCCAACCAGTGATCAATCGTCGCCCGACATCAAGATCGTCTCGCCTCAACCTGGAACGACCGTCAACTCAACTGAGGTCACGCTGCAACTGAGCGCCAGACGGTTTACTCCTGGCAAAGATCCGGCGACCGGGTTGGGGCCACATTTCAAAGTGATTGTGGATAATAACTCACCGATCGACTACTTTGACCCCAGCAAACCATTGAAGCTGAATCTCAGTCCTGGTACTCACACGATTCGTGTTGTCTCGGCTCGTCCGTGGAACCAAAGCTACCGAAACCGAGGCTCTCAGGCGCATGTGACCTTTAATGTGCAGCAGTCAGACGGCAAAAATATTGCAGACTACAATCAGCCTGTGGGATTGATTACGGTCGTTTCTCCGGTGAGCGGCACCTATGGCGCGGAGCCAATTTTGTTGGATTATCTCGTCGATGGTGTCAACCTGGGTAGAACGGCCTCAGTGCGCTATACATTGAATGGTCGAAGTGTGAAGACGACCGATCGTTTTCCGCTTTATCTCACGGGGTTGCAACCTGGACAGAATAGCCTCGTTGTTGAACTGCTGGGAGCCTCTGGGCAGGTTCGTCCCAATGCTGGCTTTAACCGAGTCGAACGCACGATTTTTTATCAACCCGGCGGACAGGACAGCCTTTCTAAACTGGTCAGAGGCGAACTTAAGCCCAAAGACCTGAAGGGTGCAGTTGGCCCTAATCCATTTACCTTTGACGCTCAGGGCACCCCAAGACCCTTGAAGTGAGAGGCTTTAACCCCCTGCCCCAATGCTTTTCAAGTCAGTTCGATGAGAGAAACTCGCTGTGTTCGAATCGGCTTCAGCCCACTAAATCCCCCAAAATTGGGGGACTTTGACAAAGAAAAGCTTCAGAGTTTCAAGAAATCATGCTGATTCAAAGTCCCTCAGAATGGGGGATTTAGGGGGCGAATCCCTCAAGAACGAAGCGAAGAAACTCCATCGAATTCGCGCTAACCGACCAGAGCCGACACCCGTGATCGAAAGCCTGCCTTTGTCAACGCATTCACGGCCGCTTGCTCATCTTGGACGCGGAACTGTTGCCCAAATCGGACGAAATGACGGCGATTGTTGGCACTGACGATCGCCACTACGGAGACTTTTCCTTTGTCGTCGCCGCGATATTCCTGCAAAATCTGCTTGAGGCGATATTGTTGTTGTCCGTCGTTGGCAATTTCTGGCTTCAGTTCCACCATCACCATGCGGACGGATTCGATCGGCTCTGCGTCTTCAATGATGAATTGGGTCTGGTCGTCGCGGCGATCGACTTTGCCCCAGACCATCAGCCGAGCGTCATCGACAATCAGGTGTCCCACTCGCTCAAAGGTTTTGGGAAAGACTACAGCTTCAGAATGTCCGGTCAGGTCTTCGACGGTAATGATGGCCATCGCATCGCCTTTTTTAGTCGTGACTCGCTTGATGGCGGTGAGCATAACGATCGCGCTGACGTTGGCACCTTCCGATCGGCGGTCAAGATCGCTCAAGTTAATCGGGGCGAGAATTTTGGCGGATTCTTGAATCTGTTTGAGTGGATGGTCAGAAATGTAAAAGCCCAGCACTTCTTTTTCTAACCGCAGTTTGTCTTGTTGCTGAAAGTCGGGAGTCGGGGGCGCTTTGGGTGCCGTTTCAAAACTTTCTTGCTGAACGCTGCCGCCCAATAGATCAAATAAATTGCCCTGACCACTGGCCCGATCTTTGGCGCGAGACTGGGCCCAATCCAGCACCAGCTCTAGATCCTTGATCAACTGCTGACGGTTGGGCTGAATCTGATCGAAGGCTCCACAGTAGATCAGCGATTCCAATGCGCGTTTGTTGACCGCACGAGAATCGACGCGATCGCACAGATCCGCCAGCGACTTGAAGGGCCCTTTTTCTTCTCGGACTGCGAGAATCGCCTCGATCGCACCCATGCCCACATTGCGAACGGCGCTCAGACCAAACAGAATGCTCTCGCCAGTGGGGGTGAAGTCGATGCCCGATCGATTGATGTCAGGCGGCTGTACCTGAATGCCAATCCCCAGACAGGACGCGATGTAGCGCTGCACTTTGTCCTGATCGCCACTATTGGAAGTCAGCAACGCCGCCATGTATTCGACGGGATAGTTTGCCTTGAGATAGGCTGTTTGGTAAGTGACGTAGCCGTAAGCCGTCGAGTGAGATTTGTTGAAACAATATTCGGCAAACTGCACCATCTGTTCAAATAGCGCGTCCGCAATCTGAGCCGAAACCTCATGTTCCCCGGCACCCTGGACAAACATTTCTCGATGCTTTTCCATCTCAGACTTTTTCTTTTTGCCCATCGCCCGCCGCAGCAAATCTGCCTGACCGAGCGAATAGCCCGCCATATCTTGAGCAATCTTCATGATCTGCTCTTGATAGACCATGATTCCATAGGTTTCTTCTAAGATCGGCGTGAGAATCTTGTGCGCGTAGTCGATGCGTTCGCGTCCATGTTTGCGGTTGATGAATTTGGGAATTAGTCCAGCATCAAGCGGGCCGGGACGATAAAGGGCCAGCACTGAGGAAATGTCTTCTAAACTATCCGGCTTGAGATCTCGAACGATCTGCCGCATTCCCGACGATTCAAGCTGAAAGATGCCTTCTAGATCGCCGCGTCCCAGCAGTTTGTAAACGCCAGGATTGTCAAGGGGCAACTCGTCGAGGTCGATCGTAATCTTCTGAGTCTGCGCCACCAATTCCAACGTTTTTTGAATCATGGTCAGGTTTCTCAACCCCAAAAAGTCCATTTTGAGGAGTCCCAGCGTCTCGATGTCTTCCATATAGTATTGGGTGAAGACGGCTCCATCGGCGTTGCGCTGCAAGGGCACAATTTCGTCGAGTGGGTCAGCCGAGATCACGATGCCCGCCGCGTGAATGCCTACACTTTTGTTCATGCCTTCGATGCGGATGGCGGTGTCGATCCAGCGGCGATAGGTGACGGTCGTATTCGGGACAGTGGACTGGTTATCGTACTTTTCTTTGAATTCCTTGGCGGGCGTTGCGTCGGAAATCATCACCTTGAGCGGGACGGTTTTGCCGCGCACCGTGGGGATCATTTTGGTCATGCGATCGGACTCCCCATAAGGCACATCCAACACACGCGCCGTATCTTTGAGAACCGCTTTAGAGGTCATGCGGTTGTAGGTGATGATCTGGGCGACTCGCTCCGTGCCGTACTTTTTGGTGACGTACTGAATCACTTCATCGCGGCGATCGATACAAAAATCGGTATCAATATCCGGCATCGACTTGCGTTCGGGATTCAGAAATCGCTCAAACAGCAGACCGTGAAAAACGGGATCTATATTCGTAATGCCCAAGGCGAACGCCACGAGAGAACCCGCCGCCGATCCGCGTCCCGGCCCGACTGGAATCCCATTGTCTCTGGCATATTTGATGTAGTCCCAAACGACGAGAAAGTAGGTGGCAAAGCCCATCTGACTCATCATGTTCAGTTCGTAAACCAGGCGATCGCGGTACGTCTGATCGATTTCCTCACGAGTGTTACGTTTCTGCCGTTTGAGCAGTCCTTCCCAGGTGATCTTCTCAAGGTACGAATCGGCTGTGAAGTTTGCTGGAACCGGATAATTAGGAATCCGAGGTTCGCCTAAGATCTGATATTCTTCAACTTTGGCAGCGACTTCGACCGTATTGGCGATCGCTTCATCCACCACACTTTGAGGCAAATGATCTCGGAAGAGCGATCGCATTTCGTCCGCCGATTTCAGATATTCCGTGCCTGTGTAGCGCAGCCGTTTCTCTTCGGTAATCAGCTTCCCGGTTTGAATGCAGAGCAGCGCATCGTGAGCTTCTACGTCGTAGCAAGAGATGAAGTGAGAATCGTTGGTGGCAATCAGTTTGATGTCTAGCTCACGCGCAATGCGGACGATTTCGGGATTGACGATGCGTTCTTCGTGCAGACCATGATCCTGAATTTCGAGATAATAATCTTCGCCAAACAGGTCTTTGTATTCCTTGGCGACGCGCCGCGCAATGTCAGGTTTGCCCTGCAAAATCGCTTGGGGCACTTCTCCACCCAGACAGGCACTTGTAACAATCAAGCCTTCTCGATACTCCGCCAAAAAATCTTTGCTGATGCAGGGACGCGAAAAAATGCCCTTCCCCTGAACGCCTTTGAGGTGAGAAATCGTCGTCAGCTTAACGAGATTTTTGTACCCTTGAGTATTTTTTGCAAGAACGACCTGATGATAGCGAGGACGGCGTTCTTGCTTGGAGATGTCGCCATTGATGACATACATCTCATTGCCAATGATTGGTTTGAGCTTGCCCTTGCAGACTTTGATCAATTCGATCGCGCCATACATCACCCCATGATCTGTCAGGGCGATCGCGGGCATTTCTAACTCGACAGCACGATCGATCAGCTTGGGTAACTGGCTCGCCCCATCCAGTAAGCTGTAGTCGCTATGGATATGAAGACCAACAAAGGACATAATCGCTCAAACCACACAAAAGGAATGAGAACAGATTACTCGATCTTTGCGCTACATCTAGTATTTTTTTGGCGCATTTATTGCAGACGACTCCATAAGTAGAGGTGATGGGCGATCAGACTGGAGTTGTCAACCTCCGATCTCTAGATCACCCATTACCTGTTGTCAGAGTTATAGTCACGTCATCTGAAGATCAGTATAGTACCAATGTATCAAATTTGGAAGAGGAAAGTGTGAGGTGTGAGGAGTAAAATTTGCAAGGTGGACGAGTTGAATCTAAATTCCCTCATCCCTCCTCCTTCATCCCTCATCCCTTCTTCCTATGCCGCTAATCAACGTCATGCAGCAAGTCTTCGATCGCCCCCCGCTCCCCTTCGATCCCAATCGGCAATCGCTCAAAGCCTGGACAAAGTACTGCTTACAAGATCGGGGCTTTAGGGTGATTTACGCGCAAAATGCAGACTTTGCGATCGAGACCAACACCGGAGAAAAAGCCTACTTCAAAGTCAGTGACCGTGCTGAAAATCTCGATCCCTCAGTTGGGTGGATTGTAGTTGACTCATCAGGACAGAAGGCGATCGTCATTGCGCCTCAGAGTTAACCAGCCCTTGCTCGACGAGCTTTGACCAGTTTGGGTTTGGCGGATCGTAAGCGTCTGATTCGCAGGTCTTCGCGGGGGGCAAAATTGCGGGAACTGAAGGTGAGGATTCCGGTCATCTCTTGCCAAAAGGGACGATCGCTCTGATGCAAATCGAGCAGCACGATCGCCACGCTAAACAGTAAAATCCCCATGCCTCCAATAAAGAACGCCATCGCCACCGAAATGAGCCAGGTGCCCTCGACGACCGTTCTCATGGCTAATGCAAAAGTGCTGGCGACAAAGACCATTAGCGCGTAGTGAAGTGCCAGAATGCCGTTGCGAGAGGATTGAATCTGTTGTTGCAGGTGACGCAGTTGTTTTTTGAGCAGGAGGAGGCGATCGTTCTGGGAGTCATATGCCAAATGCAGCACTTGATAATATTCCAAACTCGTCGTCTGCAACCGATTTTCTAAGGCACTGCGCCGCAGCATCAAGCTCCCCAACACAAACGCACAAGCCACAATCATCAGCACCGAGTTGAGGATTAGCTGAATTAATTGGGTGGTCTGTTCGACACTCATAAGGCTTCCTCTCCACGACTTAGCGTGACATGAGGATAGCATGATTTAGTACAAAAATACTAGAAAGGGGTGTTGGGTGTTGGGTGTTGGGTGTTGGAAGGGATGAGGGATGAAAAATATTGTTTCAGGGTTCAGGTTGAAAATTCACTCCTCACACCTCACACCTCACTCCTCACTCCTCTTCACCCACTCCAAGACCGCTTGAGTTAATCCTGGTAGCGTGAATTCTTGGGCCTCGATATCGACTCTTCCGAGTAGGGTTTGGCAATCTTTGGAGGTCTGAGGGCCGATCGAGACCACCCCAACGCCTTCTAAATGTGTCAGCCAATCTTGACCAAACTCACCTTCAAGTAGCTGGCAAAAGTGGCGCACCGTTTTGGAACTCGCAAACGTGACGATCTGAATTTCACCATTTTTGAGCGCCTCAAGCGCAACGGGATCGATCGCCGTCGGGCAGGCCGATTGGTAAGCCGCAACCTCTGTGACTTGAGCAGCCTGATCGCCAAACTCCTTAATCAACACATCTCTCCCCCCACTCTCGACGCGCGGAAACAGAAACTTTTTGCCCGTCACAGGTTCAGGGAAATTGAGCACCATCGAATCTGCGACAAAATCGGGAGGGATAAAATCTGGCTGTAATCCTCGCTGCTTCAGTCTTTGAGCCGTTTTTTCGCCGACGACTGCAATCTTGATTTCTGACAAGCCTCGCACGTCTTGAAGCTGTGACCCCAACCGTTCAAAAAAGTAATCGACGGCATTCGTTGACGTGAGAATCAGCCAATCAAAATCATTGAGACGCGCGATCGCCTGATCCAATTCTTCCCAACTTGAAGGCGGCACAATTTCTAACGTCGGCATCTCGACCACCGTCGCGCCCTGACTTTGCAACAATCGGGAAAACTGACTGGATTGAGACACCGATCGCGTCACAAGAACGGTTTTACCAGAAAGGGGAAGGGTAGACACAGGAAACACAGGGGGAACGACGGGGGGCTGAAACGTGGGGAGGAGAAAGGAGCGCAGTCCGACAACCTCGCCAATAACGATCACACAGGGAGAAAGTGAATGGGGATCTGTGTGTGACAGAATTTCTGCCAGAGTGCTGACCCAAATTTGTTGCGCTGGATGCCCCGCCCAACGAATGATGGCGATCGGAGTCTGGGGCGATCGTCCCTGTTTTTGTAATTGTTGCAGAATAATCGGGAGATTTTGTCCACCCATCAGCATCACCAGCGTCTCGATTTGAGCGATCGTTTGCCAGTCCAGACTTTCGGTATCGTGGGCACTCAAAACTGCAAAACAACGGCTCAAAACGGGGTCAGTTAATGGAATTCCTGCCAGAAGAGGGGCGGCCAGCGCCGAAGAAATTCCGGGAATCACCTCAAATGGACAGCCTGCCGCATTCAACGCTTGGATCTCAGAGGACGATCGCCCAAAAATAAACGGATCGCCACTTTTGAGCCGAACGACCTGCTTTCCTTGCTGACACTGCTCGACGAGGAGGCGATCGATCTGGGGCTGCTTCATACTGGGCTGTCCGCCGCGTTTGCCAACATTCAGCTTCACACAACTCTCTGGCACCACTTCTAGCAGTTGTGAATCGACGAGCGCATCGTAAACCAACACTTCTGCCTGGGTCAGCAGCCGATAAGCCTTCACCGTCAGATAGTCTGTGCCTCCGGTTCCCGAACCAACAAGATACACCTTTCCATTCATGAGGATTTGAGCATTAATTTCAGCAGGGCAACGTTAGGGCTGAGAAGTAATCTGAGGATCAGCCAAAAAGACTCTGGTTTGATAAGAGATAGAAACTAGCCCTTGAGGATTTGCCCAACGTTGGTGAAGGGCAGTGAGTTTGGTGATTAATTGGTCATGAGCCATTCCTTCTTGCGGAACATACGATCGACTCTTGGCATTGCCGATTAATCCCGCTTGATCGAGCGTCTGCTCAAAAGAAAATAGCTGCGATCTAACATTCAAGAAATGGGGATTTGTGGGGAAAGCTCCAGCACGACCGAATGCCTGACCGAGTGCATGATGTTTGTCTGAGATTTCTCGTAGCAGTGTTTCATAGCCTTCTGAGAACTCGTTGGACTGATCGCGATCGTTCCACACCAACGCCAGCCGCCCAGAGGGTTTGAGAATTCGTCGAAACTCAGTCAACGTCGGCTCTGGATCAAACCAATGAAACGATTGAAAACAAGTAATTAAGTCAACGGAAGCGTCGGGTAAATTGGTCTGTTCTGCGGTGGCGGCGTGATAGGTCACATTGGGATGGACTTCGGCAACCTGACTCATCGCAGCGTTGGGTTCGATCGCCCAGACTTGCAACCCGCGATCGCCCAACAACCGAGCCGAGATTCCTGTTCCCGCGCCGATGTCAGCCGCCACCAATTGAGACGGCGTACCCAACCCTTCGAGAATCTGGTCGATCGCTTCAGTGGGGTAAGTCGGACGATATTTCACATAGTCAGAAGCGCGATCGGAGAACCGATTCAATGGATCAAGCTGATGCAGCGGAGTAGACATAGGCATGAACCCAGCATGAGTGCGATCAAGTTAGATCCAAGTTAGATCATTTATGACCTCATTCCTACGTCGCCAACTTTTTCATCCCTCCTCGCGAAGCGGATTACCCCCAAAGGGGGAACAGATCATCGAAGTTCTCCTTCATCCCTCCAATAAAAAACCCCCAACCGAAGTCAGGGGTAATCATCAGGGTGCATCTACCATCCCTATATGCCAAAAAAATTGGACGTTCTCCGGAGAAGATTTGGGGAATTGCATGAAGTTCATATGAACTAGCTGTGAGATTTGCATAAAGGAACGATCGCTTTAACCCTGGCCAGCCGCTTTCCTAATAGGTTCCAGCAGTTCCAGAGGAATATTTAGACTGTTGAGTGACCGATATTCATCCTTCTGAGTTGCCAAATTGGGGCCGTGGTAGTCACTGCCGCCCGTGATCAAAAGCCCGTATTCTGTGCAGAGTTGAGTGAGGCGATCGATACCCGCCGCTGAGTGACTGGGATGAAACACTTCAATTCCCAAAAGTCCCGCTTTCACCAAATCTGGAAGAATTTCCTCAACGGCTCCCCCGCGAAACAAGTAAGGATGCGCCCATACCGGAACCGCCCCACAAGACCGTAACAGCGCCACCCCTTCAGTACTCTCAAACTTTTCGTAATGGACGTAGGCAGGTTGATCATCACCGAGAAAGCGATCGAACGCCTCCCGCGACGAATTGACATAGCCCGCTCTGACCATCGCCGTTGCAATATGAGGTCGCCCTGGAGCCATGCCTTCTCCCATGTCGGGCAGTTGGATGGGATAGCCCAAGTCAGCAAGTTTTTCGACAATCTTTTGAGCGCGGCGTTTGCGACCTTCGAGCCGTTCCATTAGCGGAGCGTGAAGTTTTTGGCGATCGGGATAAAAGCCCAAAATATGTAGAGAGCGATCGTTGCAAACGGTACTCAGTTCCAGTCCAGGGACAATCTCCAGGTGATCAGGAGCCGCCGCAAACGCCTCATCCCAGCCGCTCATCGTGTCGTGATCCGTAATCGCCAACGCCCGCACCCCGACGGAAACCGCCCGATTAACTAGCTCAACGGGTGTCAGCGTCCCATCAGAATAAGTCGTGTGACAGTGTAGTTCTAACATGCTTCTATTCTAAAGAAACGTGAATTCAATGGAATCTTTCGCTACGGTGATTAATCCGGCAGCCCCCTAAATTCTCCAATGCTGGGGGACTTTGAACTGGAAATCTAATCTAAAAGTCGCCCACAATTGGCACTTTGGGGGGCAGAAGCGCTAAACAACGCCGTGAAAAAACTTCATCGAATTGACGTTAAAGAAGAGCGTCAATGATAGGGAGTAACAATTTCTGATAAAACGAGCCGCGAACTATCGTAGCGGTAACAAAAATCGTAGCGGTAACAAAATAAGAATCAGAAAACGTGCCATGATTTGCACCATGAATTAGCAAAAAAAACTAGCAGACAAGGAGCGTGACAGTAATGGGAAAAGGAAGACTAGAAGCCTTTAGCGACGGAGTGATCGCCATCCTTATTACCATTATGGTCTTAGAACTCAAGGTGCCGCACGGGGCTGATTTAGCGGCTCTGCGTCCACTCATTCCAATCTTTCTGAGTTATATCCTGAGTTTCATCTATCTCGGCATCTATTGGAACAATCACCATCACTTGCTACAAGCAGTCCGACACGTCAACGGGCACATTCTTTGGGCCAATATGCATTTGCTATTTTGGTTATCGCTCATTCCCTTTGTCACAGGCTGGATGGGTGAAAATTTTGCCCCTGTTCCGGTTGCCTGCTATGGTGTAGTTCTCTTGTTGAATGCCATTGCTTACTTTATTCTCACTCGCGTTCTGATTGCTTATCACGGTCAAGATTCTACCCTGGCGATCGCGATGGGGCGAGACGTTAAAGGCAAGCTATCGTTAGGCTTTTATGTCACAGCGATTCTGTTTACTTGGGTCAATCCATTGATCGCTTGTGCAATTTACGCTTCAGTGGCAGCAATGTGGCTCATCCCCGATCGTCGCATTGAGAAGACGCTAACTTCATAAGCTGAACCATTCATTAATTTAAACAGTCAACGAAGAATTCAAAACTCTTTTCATCCCTCCTCTCTCCTCCCTCCTCCCTCCTCCCTCCTCTCTCCTCCCTCCTCCCTCCTCCCTCCTCCCTCCTCCCTGCCCCCATGCCCGAAGGCCCCGAAATTCGACAAGCCGCCGATGAGATTGCCAAAGCATTGGTCGATCGCCCCGTCACTGAGATATTTTTTGCGTTCGATCGCCTCAAGCCGTTTGAAGAAGAACTGATTGGGCAAACCGTAACCGCCATTCGGACGCGGGGCAAGGCGATGGTGATTTGTTTTGAGAAGCCGCTCTACATCTACAGTCACAATCAGCTTTATGGGCGGTGGTATGTCCGCAAGCTGCATTCTTACCCGACCACAAACCGTCAGTTGCGGATGGCAATTCACACCCCCAAACACTCGGCTTTGCTTTACTCTGCGTCAGAAATTCAGGTGTTGAATGAGGAGGAGTTAGCGGTGCATCCGTTTCTCAGTCGAGTTGAAATGGATGTGTTGGATCAAGCGGTGACCGTTGAAGAAGTTGTAGCCCGCTTTCTCGACAAGCGATTTTTTCGTCGTCAACTCACGATTCTGCTGCTCGATCAACATTTCTTAGGCGGATTGGGCAACTATTTGCGGAGCGAAATTCTATTTGTGGCGAAGGTTCATCCCGCTTTGCGTCCGGTTGATTGCACTGTTGAACAAATTCACGCCCTCGCTCAGTCCGTTCTCTCGGTGACGCTGCAATCCTACAGAACAAAAGGCATTACGAACGATTTGCAGATTGTCGATCGCCTCAAAAAACTTGGCTATTCGCGCAGTCGCTATCGTCACTATGTCTTCAATCGAGAGGGACAGGACTGCTTTGTGTGTGGAAGGGCGATCGTCAAAGAAATCTTCGCTGGACGACGACTCTATTATTGCTCCACTTGCCAAGCTCTCGGTTGATGGCTCTCCGGGGTCTTCAACTGAAGCTGAGAAATTCATCGAATTCACATTGACTTATGATTGTTTGCATTTAGACAATCGCTGTGTTATTCTAAATTTATAGAAAGTACGAGCTAGAACATTTAAGCACCAAACAATCCTCGTACTGCACATTTTCATTTAGGAGGAACTATGTTGACGCTTCGTAAGGCCGAAGATCGAGGACACGCAAACCACGGTTGGCTGGACTCTTACCACACCTTCTCCTTTGCGAATTACTACGACCCTGCTCACATGGGCTTTCGCAATCTGCGGGTGATCAATGAAGATCGGGTTGCCCCCAAGCAAGGATTTGGCAGCCATTCTCACCGCGATATGGAGATCATTACTTATGTGCTAGAAGGGGCGCTGGAGCATCAAGACAGTATGGGCAACCGGGCGGTAATGCTTCCGGGAGAAGTGCAGCGCATGACAGCCGGGACGGGCGTGACCCACAGCGAATATAACCACTCCGATCGCGATCCTGTTCACCTTTTACAAATCTGGATCTTGCCTGAGCAAAGGAATCTGGAGCCTGGATATGAGCAAAAAGCCTATTCAGACGATGAGAAACGGGGCAATCTCCGGCTGATTGCGTCTCAAGACGGGCGAAATGGGTCTGTCACCGTTCACCAGGATTTGAATCTGTACGCGACGGTTTTAAGGGAAGGTGAGAAGGTGAGTTTGACAGAGAACGATCTCTCCGAGTCACCCGCAAGGAGTCGACACTTCTGGGTTCAAGTAGCTCGTGGAGCCGTTTCGCTGAATGGTGAGTTGCTCAATCAAGGTGACGCGGCCGCCTTGGACGGTGAAACACTAGAACTGGTCGGCAAAGAAGACGCTGAAGTGTTGGTGTTTGATCTGGCGTAGAAGGCGAGAGACAGAAGATATGAGTTTTGAGTGATGAGGTTTGAAGGACAGATGCTTAAACTCAAAGCTTGAAACTCATAGTTCAATGTGAATTCGGTTGGATTTTTCGCTTCGTTACCCAATTCTTCAGCCCTCCAACTCCCCAATTCTGGGGGACTTTCGGATAGGATTTTTTGTTCAAAGTTCCCCAAACTTGGAGGATTTAGGGAGCTGCCTGGAGTGATAACCGCAGCCAAGGATTTCATCGGATTCACGTTATCTCAATTCATAGCTTTTTTGGAGGTTCTGATGGCACTTGGAATGATGGTGGATGGCAAGTGGACGACTGAATGGACGGAGCGAGATGAAAGCGGTAAGTTTAACCGGATGCCGACTAAGTTTCGCGATCGCATTACCGCAGATAATTCAAGCAGCTTCAAAGCAGAATCGGGACGCTACCATTTGTATGTTTGTCTAGCCTGTCCTTGGGCCCACCGTACGATGATTATGCGAAGCCTAAAGGGATTAGAAGATGCGATCGGGCTGTCGATCGTCGATCCCATTCTCAGCGACAAAGGTTGGGCGTTTTCTCAAGAACCGGGCACCATTCCTGATTCGGTCAATCATGCTCAGTATTTGCAGGATATTTACCTCAAAGCTGATCCCAAGTACACAGGTCGAATTACCGTTCCAGTGTTGTGGGACAAGCAAACGGGAACGATCGTCAACAACGAGTCTCGTGAGATCATTCGCATGTTCGATTTGGAATTCTCAGAGTTTGCAAAATCTGATATTGATTTGTATCCCACAGCATTAAGAGAAGCGATCGACGAAACGATCGGAGCCATCTACATGCCGATTAACAATGGTGTCTATCGATCGGGTTTCGCCACCACTCAAAAAGCCTACGAAGAAGCGGTAACAGAACTGTTTGAAAACCTCGATCGCTGGGAGTCGGTTTTGAATCTACAACGCTATCTCTGCGGCAATCAACTCACCGAAGCAGATATTTGCATGTTCACGACATTACTCCGGTTTGACTCGGTATATCACGGTCACTTCAAATGTAATCTTCGTAGAATTGCAGACTACCCCAACCTCTGGAATTATCTCAAAGATCTCTACCAGCATCCTGACATCCAAAAAACCTGCAACTTAGATCACATCAAGCGTCACTACTACATGAGTCAGACGCAGATCAATCCAACGCGCATCGTTCCCAAAGGCCCGATCATCAACTTCGACGAACCGCACGATCGCCATCGCTTCGTTGAGTAATTTACGAATCCTTCCATAAAGCAATCCCACCCAAAAGCCCTGAAACATTGGGCACAATCTTGACGTTGGGCGGCAGCGCGATCGTAATCTTATCGGTATTGCCGCCCCCGATATAGAGCGTGTCGTAGTTAAAGAGATTTTGCAGGGATGCGATCGCCTTCTCTAGTCGTCGATTCCACTTTTTCTGACCCACACCATCCAAAGCAGCGCGCCCTAACTGCTGTTCATAGGTATTGTCATTGCGAAAAGGATGATGGCCCATTTCCAGATTGGGAACCAGCTTGCCGTTGAGAAACAGAGCAGACCCAAACCCAGTGCCCAACGTGATCACCAGTTCGACTCCTTGACCTGCGATCGCGCCCATCCCCTGAATGTCAGCGTCATTGGCCACCCGCACAGGCTTACCCAACCGCTCACTCAAGACCGCTTCTAGATTAAAACCAACCCAGTCAGGGTCAAGATTTACCGCCGTCTCCGTCACGCCCAACCGCACAACCCCCGGAAACCCAACTGAAACGCGATCGAATTCACTTTGTTGACTTACCAACTCTACGATCGCTTCCATCACCGGACTGGGCTTTGCGGGTTGAGGCGTTTCGACACGGGCACGATCGCTGACAGGCGTTCCTTGCTCATCCAAAATCATGACTTTGATGCCACTGCCACCAATGTCGATCGCCAGCGTTTTTTTCATCAGCTCTATCCTTTGTCAGTCGTTCCTCATTCTTTGTAACGTACTAACGGTGGACAACTCAATCAAACCAGCCAATATCTTGTTCAGACAGGCGGCTGGGCGCAGGATCGTTGGGGAAAACCGGATGGGCGAGATTGGCGGCTTGTTGGCGAAGGAAGCGATCGTGTTCACTCATTTCGGCCGGAACGGATAGCTGAGAAGCTTTCTTGGCTTCGGGTGGCTGAAGGGTGAGTTGGGAGGCTTTTTTAGAAGATTCGGCCTCGGCGTGGGCGGCTTTGAGCGCTTTGTTTTCGTCAATCAGCTTTTGGTTAGACTCAGCTAATTGCAGGGCGGCTTTTTGCGCTTGTTCAAGCTCTGCCTGAATTTTACTCGCCTTTTCTAAACTGGTTTGTAAGCTTTTCGCCAGCGATTTTTGCTCATCCAATTGAGACTGCAATTCATCAATTTTCTGCTGAAGCGACTGTTCTTTTTGATGAGAAGCTTCGAGAGAATTTTTGAGATCGGTGACTTTTGACTCTAATTTTGACTCTAATTCAGAATGAGCGGGTTCAGAAGGGACGGGCGCAGCTTCCTCAGTCGGGGCATCATCCCAAGGTTCAGCTAACACGTCGATCACATCGTCAGTCGAAGCAGGTTCATTATTGTCATGGCCGGTGGCTTGATCCAACGCTTGTTTTGCCTCCTCGATCGCTTCACCCTCCACCACAGGCACCTCCGGCGGCTTACGGGGGTTGGTTTTGCGCGTATTGGCTGTTTGTCTTCTCACCATAACCTTACTCCTGGACGATCGGCCTCATGCCGTGACTATACCGTGTTCTCCAGTGCCAAAATACAGTTTGTTACGGTTTGTTTTCTAATGTTTGCAAGAAGTGAGAACAACCCATCGGCAAGTCAAACATGTGTAACTCAAATTGACGAGATAACTCCTCACAAACTTTAATCCCGCGCACGCTGTTGCCATTCGCATCTAGCGGAGGAGAGAAAACCGCAATGCCAACCTGATTGGGAATGACAGCGAGAATACCACCAGACACGCCACTCTTAGCAGGAATGCCAACCTGATAGGCCCACTGCCCAGCATAGTTATACATTCCGCAAGTGTACATCACAGACAAAATATCGCGAATGCAATGAGCAGGAACGGCCCGATCGCCCGTGACCGGATTCACACCCTTATTGGCCAACGTCGCGGCCATCACTGCCAGATCACGACCATTCACCATCAAAGAACACTGCTGGAAATACAAATCCAACGCTTCATCAATGTTTGCGTCAATCATTCCAAAATGCCGCATCAAATGAGCTATGGCTCGATTGCGGTGTCCGGTCGATCGCTCTGACATAAACACCGACATATCGATATAAACATCATGACCAATGTAGCCACGAAACATCTCCAGCATTCGATTTAAGCGATCGGTTGGATCACTGCCCTGAATCAAACTGGTAGTGGCGATCGCGCCTGCATTCACCATCGGATTGTCGGGTCGTTTGGAGTATTCATCGAGTCGAATAATCGAGTTAAACGGATCGCCCGTCGGCTCAACGCCAACCTTCGACAAGACCTTTTCGCGCCCATGTTCGGCCAGTGCCATGCCATAGACAAACACCTTCGAGATCGACTGGATTGTGAATAGCTGATCAGCATTTCCGACTTCAAAAATTCGCCCATCGACGGTAACAATACAAATGCTAAAGCAGTCTGGATCGGCCTTCGCCAACTCAGGAATGTAGCTGGCCAGTTTGCCTTCATTCAGCGGCTTATATTTGAGGTAGAGCGTTTCGAGATATGCCTGAAGGGGATGTGCTTCGCCCATGAGTTTTATTTACGTGGGGGATTGGTCGGTGGCTTCTCAGGTGATGGTGAAATTTCTCCTTCTTTTAGGGCTTTCACGATCGCCACTTCGATCAAGAAAGCGCCAAAATTCGCGAGCGGTCGCCCTTGTTGATTAGACCATCGTTCCAAAGCTCCGTAAACATAATCTGGCGACGTAACAAATATCGATTGATTGTCCTGTTAGATTACACATATTAAAAGTATTCATTCGTCATGTTTTAACTCATGCAGAATACGGCAATTGAACCAGGTCGAAGCTGAGAACGGGCGCTAACCTAATATGATCACCACTACAATCGATTGTCTCCGAAGTTGTCAACGGTCAACGCAAACTAACAGTCAATCACATCAAAAAACTGGCTGACTTCTTTCATATTTCTCCCGTTGCTTTTTTCGAGTCCTCTGATAAATGATTGCCAGCAAAAAACCCTCCCTAATGGTTAGAGAAGGCGTTCACATTGCAATCAAAACTTTTTAGTAACTCTCTTCACCAGGAATACAATCTCCTTGAGATACCCACCAGGGGTCGCCCTCTCGCTCCGGCACAAATTCCTTCAAAGACGCTTCTCGAATCGCTTGCCAATGACGAATCAGTTCTTCACCGCTAAAATCACTCGCCTGAAACTGCTTTACTGCCTCGTCGAGTTCCTGTAGCGTTTGGGGAACGGGGACGGCTGTTAGTTTTAGCATCGGTTATCTCCTACGATCGGGGCATTCCACAATGCCTTGAGTTGATGCCAACTATTGTAGTGAACTCTTTCTATAGAGAGTATTAAATGATACTGAACATTTCAGAAAATCAACAAATTATCACAAAAGCGTAACGGATTGTTGTTTTCATAAATAAGCTCTGGGCTGCTGAAAGGCGTGAACTTCTTTGAGCACCGCGACCCAACCATCCGCCAGCGTTTGTAGAATGCGATCGCCCTTCTCCCTGGTTGCTGTCGTCGGATCGCCCAAAACCCCACTCTGGCTCAAATCTCGCGTTGTCCAGGCAAACGGGAGCGCCCCTTCCATACTCAACAGTCCCGCTCTTGGCTCACCCAGGGGATATTCGGCAACGGCGCGATCCATCTTCACCTGATCGGGCAAAATCGACAGCAGCAAACTCGTCTCGCCATCGCCTGCATGAATGCCCAGTTCGAGTTCTTTGGGGGTGAGCAGATCTTGGGCGATCGTTCCAATCCCCGGTACGCGCCAGGTAAACAGCGGAAACACCAGGAAGTCCTCATATTTTTGGTGCAAATCTCGCGCAGCGATTTCAATCACCTGGGGCTGTCCGCCGTGAGAATTCATGAACACCAGCTTGCGAAATCCTGCTCGATAGACGCTTTCGGCCACATCGGATAGAACCGCCAGCAGCGTTTGGGCACTCAGCGTAATCGTCCCCGGAAAGTGCCAGTGTTCGTTTGACTTGCCGTAGTCAAGACAGGGCAGCGCATAGGCGGGAATGCTGGCATCAAGCTGACTCAGCGCCTTTCCCAAGACGGACACACTGATCGCAGCATCGACGACTAGCGGTAAATGAGGGCCATGTTGCTCGATCGCGCCCATCGGTTGCACAATCACCACATTCTCTTTGTCAGGCAGCGCTTGAATATCCGTCCAAGTCAGGTAGGGGAAGAAGCGATCGGGAGGAATGAAACCGTGGAGCATAGGAAGGGATGAGAGATGAGGGATGAGTGGCAGGAATCATTACGATACGCTAAATCGAGAAGTGGGGGATGATGTTGATGGCACATTTTCGATAAGCGAAGTATGGCTGATAGTTTGTTGACTCTGTTTCAGACGGCGTACAGAAATCTTGATTTGCTGCCTTTATTGGATCAAAAGGATCTCGATCGCTTTCGCGTAGAGTATGGCGGCGAAGTGATTGAGGAATTGGTGCAACTGGTTGAAGATAGCGGAGCTGCGGATAGCAAAATTATCTTTTCGGGGCATCGGGGCTGTGGAAAATCGACGTTGTTAGCAAAGTTTAGTCGGAGTCCGTTGTTGGGCAACCGCTATTTTGTGGTGCTGTTTTCGATCGCGAAAGTGATTGAAATGTCGGATGTGGATCACATTAATATTTTGTTTGCGATCGCGCTCAATTTAATGGTGGAGGCAGAAAAGCATCAGGTTGAAGTTCCCAAGACCACACAAAATGCAATTTATAAGTGGTTCGCTGAACAGACTCAAACGGATGTCAAAGAATTAAAAGGGGAAGCAAAATTTGGCATTAACTTATTAGAAGCAGTCAGTTTACAGCTACAAACAAATGCTGGTGTGCGTCGAGAAATTAAGCAAAAGTTTGAGCGAAATACGTCTGAATTGGTGAGCCAACTCAATATTATTGCTGCGGTATTGCAAGCTGCTACCCAAAAGACGATTTTGGTGGTTATTGATGATTTAGATAAGCTAGAACTTTCGGTCGTTAGACCTATCTTTAGAGACAATATTAAAACGCTTTGTTTGCCTGGATTTCATATTATTTATACAATCCCGATGGCGACGCTGCGAGATAAAGAGATTTTGCCGACGATCGAGACAGAAACCAATAATCAATTGGTGAGTATGCCTGTTCTCAAGCTGTTTGCTAAAGATGAATGTCGTCTTCCTAATGCAGTTCCGAAACCGGAAGTGATGGATATTTTGTGTGAGATTCTTCACAAGCGAATTCCCGATCATCTGTTGGACAGGCAGACCGCAGAAAAGATGATTCGCTACAGCGGCGGCGTTTTGCGGGAGTTGATTCGGATTGCAAACGAATGTTGTCGAATCTGTCTGCGGTTGATTCGTCGTGATCCGACGCAGGCGATCGTGATCAATGAGGCAATTTTAGAAGAGGCAGTGAACAAGCTTCGCAATGATTTTTCGCTACGATTGGGAAAGGTGGATTATGAAATTTTGCCTAAAGTTTATACCGAGTTAATGCCGGATGATCCGACCCAAAAAGAGTTTTTAGATTTGCTGCATGGGCTACATGTTTTAGAATATCGCAATCGAAAAACCTGGTATGACGTACACCCGATCGTCGTGGAACTATTAACAGACAGGAATCTAATCTAATGCCTGATGCAATAGAACTGGATGCAGAAAACCTGGAGGCTTATGAAGATTTGCTGGTGACGATCGAGGCGAGTCAAGGAGTTTTTAGCCTGCTGATTGCGGTGTGTGACAATAGCCAGTTTCGTGAAGCGTTAATCGATCGCTTTCAGGCAGAATTGGAGCCTATTCGCTGCTATCGACTTTCGTTAATTCGGGGAGAACCCAGTCTCAAGATGACGATTCTGCAAAAGATGCAGGAGGATGAGTCGCTGCGCGAGGGAAGTCAGTCGGTGGTGATGGTGACGGGGGCAGAGCAGCTTTATTTTCTGCCGTTGGATGAGGAAAAGTCGGAGCAGGATGCTTTTTTTGGCTATTTGCAGTGGACGCGGGAGGCGTTGCCGGAGTTTCGGTTGCCGATCGTGCTGTGGGTGACGACGCAATTGCTGACGCAGATGGAGCGGAAGGCACCGGATTTTTGGGGCTGGCGCAAGGGAGTGTTTCGCTTTAAGTCACGTCAAACGGCTGTGGTAAAAAGCTCACAACTTGAGTCGTTTCAGCCCATCTTCTCAGAACTGGGACTGACGAACGACGATGACATTCTGTTGCCCTTGGCAGATCTGCAAGCGCTAATCGAACAAACCGAGAAAAAACGCCCTGATGACCCACTGCTGGCAACGCTGTACAGCCAAATGGGACGCCTCTATGCTGTCAGAGCAGAAGGGGGAGAAGCGATCAACTATCAGCAAGAACAAGAAACGGCAATTGGCTATTTTCGCAAAGCCATTGATTTGCAAAAAGTGCCAAGTCAAGAAGAGAATTTAACAAGCAGTTTAGCTTGGTTAGCATACCTCTATCGATCTCAAGGACGCTACGAGCAAGCCGAACCGCTCTATCTCCAAGCTTTAGAATTGACACGATCACATTTGGAAGAGAATAATCCAGATGTGGCAGCCAGTCTCAACAATTTGGCAGAACTGTATCGAGTTCAAGGACGCTACGAGGAAGCTCAACCGCTCTATCTTCAAGCTTTGGAATTGATGCGCGCATTTACAGAAGAAGATCATTCCAACGTGGCGACCACACTCAACAACTTAGCGCTACTGTACGATTCTCAAGGACGCTATGAGGAAGCTGAACCGCTCTATCTTCAAGCTTTGGAATTGACGCAATCACACTTTGGGGAGAAGCATTCAAATGTAGCAGCCATCCTCAACAACCTGGCAGGACTATGCGATTCTCAAAGACGCTATGAGGAAGCTGAACCGCTCTATCTTCAAGCTTTGGAATTGACACAATCGCTCTTGGGAGAGACTCATCCTGATGTGGCAAACAGCCTCAACAATTTGGCATACCTGTATAAGTCGCAGGAACGCTACGAGGAAGCAGAACCGCTTTGTAGTTGGGCATTAGCAATACTGGAGCAAACACTAGGAGCGAACCATCCCAAGACCCGAACGACGCGAGAAAATCTTGCGCTTCTTCGTCAAGAAATGACACAGGCGACTTCTCATATAGGAACGATCGTCTTTCCAGCAGGAAACTTCTAGGCTTAAAAAGAAACGATCGCACTTCAAACCACAACACTCCCACCTCAAACAGGAACAATCCCACTTCAAACCGCAACACTCTCACTTCAAACTGCAACACTCTCACCCAAACCGCCACCATCCTCGCTATTATTACTACTTCATCTCTTATCCCTCACTCCTCCTCCTTTGAAACAGCGTCTCGACACATTACTGGTAGACCTCGCCCTCTGTGATTCTCGGCAGCAGGCACAGCGATTGATTCAAGCGGGGGAAGTGAGGGTCGATCGCCAACTCATCGACAAACCCGGCACCGAAGTTAACGTAACGGCCCAGATCGAAGTGAAAGCCAGATCGCCCTACGTCTCACGCGGCGGCGAAAAATTGGCAAAAGCGCTGCAAGAATTTGGAATTGAGGTGAGCGATCGTATCTGTCTCGACGGCGGCATCTCCACGGGCGGCTTCACCGATTGTCTGCTGCAAGCCGGAGCAAAACAGGTGTATGGCATCGACGTTGGCTACGGGCAAGTCGCCTGGACATTGCGCCAAGATCCACGAGTCATCCTTAAAGAACGCACCAATCTGCGCCACCTTCAGCCAGAAGATCTGTATTCAGTCGATCGACCGCTTCCCGATTTGGGTGTCGTGGATGTTTCATTTATTTCACTCACCAAAATTTTGCCTGCAATGTGGCGACTGCTGCAAGCTCCCCGTGAAATGGTGCTGTTGGTGAAACCCCAGTTTGAAGTGGGTCGCGATCGCGTCGGCAAGAAAGGAGTCGTCAGAGATCCCAAAGATCAAGCAGGGGCGATCGCTCAAGTTCTCACCGCATCTCAAGAACTCGGTTGGGGCTATCGGGGGCTTACCTGGTCGCCGCTCGTTGGGCCAGCCGGAAACATTGAATATTTGCTCTGGCTGAGTTTGAATGATGCCATTCCCGGCCCAGACTTTGCAACTATCAAGCAACTCGCCCAATCTGCCGCCAAAGTTTTAACCGCTCAATCTGACGGCGGCGTGTAAGGAATGCCATCCTCTGTTTCGTAGGCATTATTCCGAGCGACGATCGCCTGCACCGATTCCGTTTCGCTCAGATTGCGCGGCTGATGAGGCACCCCAGGCGGCACAAACATAAAATCTCCGGCTTCATGAATCACAGAATGCTGAAGACGATCGCCATAGCGCGCTTCGACCCGTCCCTTGAGGATATAGATTGCGGTTTCAAAGCCCTGATGAATGTGAGGTTGGCCAACCCCTCCCGGTGGAATCTCGACCAAACTGAGAGAAAGACCTTTGGTGCCTGCTGTCGCGCCAGAAATCCCGATGAAGTAGGGCACACCCTGACGAGTCATCGTCTCGATCGTGGGACGCACTGTAATAATCTCGTTTGGGACATCATTGAGGTTAGAAGAATTTAGTTCAGTCATGATAATTGAATTGGAAAAGTGACGACTTAGGACTGTATCTACCTACACGACCGAGCAAATTCCTTTATGCACCGTCCTCATCAGCCTGCAAAATCCTGTAGAAAAATCGCCTTCAATCTCGATCGCTTAACTCGATCTTAAACTAATCAAACCTAGACAGCATCTACAGTTCGGGTACTCTTAGTTCAATCAAAAATTAAGCAATGGAGTGTTGCAGATGCAATCACGTCTTAGCCGTTTTATAGTCCCAAAAGTTGCTCTGACTCTAATCGGATTGGGTGCCCTGGTGACATTGGTAAAATCGATCGCCTTCATTCCCACTGGGCAAGTTGGCGTGGTCGATTTGTTTGGGCAAGTGTCCAACCAAACGCTTGATCCAGGGGTTCATTTCAAGCATCCGTTTGCAAAAGTGGTCACCTTCTCGACCCAAACAAAAGAAGTCAAAGAAACGACTCAGGCTCCTTCCAAAGAAGGCTTAATTGTGACCGTTGATGTCAGTATTTTGTATCGGCTTGATCCAGCTAAAGCCAAACAAATTTATCAAACGATCGGCACCAATTACGAAGAAGTAATTTTGATTCCTCAAGTGCGATCGCTGATTCGGGCGGCGACTGCTAGCTATGAATCTACGACACTCTACACCACCAATCGAGAAAACCTATCTCAACAACTGCGCGATAGTTTGAATAAAGCCTTGGGCGATCGCGGCGTGATCATCGAAGAAACGCCCCTGCGAAATGTCACTCTACCTGAAAGTGTTCAGCAATCGATCCAAGCCCGACTGCAAGCCGAGCAAGACAGCCAACGCATGGAATTTGTCTTGCAAAAAGAGCGCAAAGAGTCCGATCGCAAACGCATTGAAGCCCAGGGCAACGCCGATGCTCAAAGAATTTTGTCTCAAAGCTTGAGCGATCGCGTTCTCCAATTTCGTCAAATCGAAGCCACCCAAAAACTAGCCGAATCGCAAAACGCTAAAGTGATCATTCTCAACGGCGACTCCAAAGGAACGCCCATGATCTTGCAGCCTTGATTTGCAGCTTTGATAGAAAAGCGATCGTGCGTCCTATTTGTGTTTTTTAAACTCATTCAGGGCGGCCAACTCATCTGTTTCGGACACGAGAACGCATCGAGTCAGTAAGTCAATATCCAAATCTTGCAGTCCAGGTAGCTGACTTTTTTTGACTTGCACATACTGACCCGCAACCAAACAATAGAGCGTAAAGATTCCGTCTTCCCAAAACCAGACTTCGGGGACTGCGATCGCTTGATATCGAGGTAGCTTGCTCTCACCGCCGCTTGTAAAAACAATTTCAATTGACAAGTCAGGAGTCGGCTTAGAACTTCCGATACAGTAAGACTCATCCGCCTGCACTGAGCTGACACCCTCCTTTTCTTGCGTCATCGACCCCGTAGGAATGCAGCGAACGCCTTTCTCAAACAAAAAGGTCATTACCAGATATCCAATAAACCGAGAGAAAAATTCGTGGTCGCGTCCTGGCATGAGAAGTTCGATCGTGCCCTCAAAATAAAACAAGCGAATCCCGGCAGCATTCTCAAAGCCTTTCTGAATCTGCTTAAACTGCTCCCAGGTGCGATCGCTCACCAAAATTCGCTGATCCGACTGGCTTTTAACAAGCGTTTGAGTCATGGCAACTAGCGGGTATATTTGCGCGATCGCAACACTCCAATTTCTCTCAACAATCCTTCTTGCTCTTTGGAATCGTTGATCGTTTGGGCTACCTTGAATGCCTGCTGATAGTAGCTGTCGGCAGCCGTGTAGTCACCCTTGGCGTTGTAGAATTTTGCCAAATCTTTGAGCGTCAAGATGAGTTGTCTAGAGTCGTTTTGCTCCACTGCGAGAGCCAGCCGTTGATCCAGAGTTGTCGAAGCGTTGGAATTTTGCCCCAGTCCATAGAACGCAAGCGTCAATCCATTGAGGGCCCGAAACTGACTGGGACGATCGACACTATTTTGCGACACAAACAACGCTTGACGATAGCTAACTAGCGCCGATCGATAGTCTTTGACTGCCCGATACGCATCGCCTAAACTGTTGAGCGTGTTGGCTTCGCCGGGGTCGCCTGCCTGTCCGCGAAGGGTTCTAGCTTGCTCGTAGAGAGCGATCGCCTGATTGTAATCACCCAAACTGTAGGCGACGAGTCCCAGATTGCTTAGAGATAGCCCTTCTCCCGCATAAAACCGGGTATCTTTGGCGACCTTCAGCCCGTCTGCAAACGTTTTTTGAGCTTCTGAAATGCTGGCCCGTTGAAGCAAGAGCGTTCCGAGATTGTTGAAGCCAAATACCTGTCCCTGAAAATCTTTGAGGTCACGAGCGATCGCCAGTCTGCGTCTCAGAGCATCTTCTGCTTCGGTAAACTTGCCCATCTGAGCGTAAGTCTTACCCAGCGCATCGTAGGTTAGCGCCTGAGCCTCCACTTCTCGAATGTCACGGTAGAGACTGAGCGCCTGTAGGTAGGAGTCGATCGCTTTGTCAGAAAATCCGGCTCGTTCTTGCTCTTCACCCTGACGAAAGAGGCGATCGGCTTCCTGTCTAGGAGTGCCCTGAGTGCCGTTGTATTGACGAATCAACAGTTGCGTATTGAGATCTGCATTCAAATCGGCCGCGAGGCTAGAAGGAGCCATCAGCACCATTCCCCCGACTAAGAGTTGAACTGCAACCATCCTTCTCGCCTTCATCCCGCGCATCTCAAAACCTCCGATCAACAAATAATTCAGAATTAATCCAGGGTAGCCTCTAAAGACGAGGCATCCAAGTTAGCGAACCCAGATTGTCCATTAGCGTTCCCACCCAGATAGATAGCTCTAATATCTTCGGGCAAAGTCGTTTCGAGCAGTTGATAGCTTTCTTGCAGGTGGGCTTTGACTTGAGCAGGCGGAATATGTTCTCCTTCGGCTTGCAGGTAGGCAGAAATCCGGGTTTCGCTCCAGTGAAAGGTTTGCGCCATCAGCACCATCAGACGAGTGATTGGGGGAAGCTGTTCGAGGGCGCGATCGAGGTAGCACCAAAACGGCGGAGAGGCGGCCTTAATGTTGTAGTGAATTTCCTCAACCGGGGGCAACTCGGCCTGATTGATACAGAGCGCCGTGACGTTGATCAACCAGCTTTGAAAGGTGAGGCCTTCTGATGCAAATGCCCGCAGATCCAACCCGCCTAATTCATGAAAAATATGTCGCCAAATCAGCGCAAACAGATAGTCAGCCTGGACAGGCGATCGCGCCGAATGCTGAATCAGCGTGTAGACCATCGGACTATAGCGACAAAAAACCGCCGTAAAATATTGCCCCACATCAGGATATCGTTGAAACAGCGTCAGCAATTCCTGATCGTTGTAGTGTGACAGTGACTTGATAACCGGATGGTTCGCTTCAGGAAAGGTAGGAATGGGCACGAGTTTAATCCACAGAGGAAAGGTGCTGATAGAGGGCCTCTACCACTATATACAGCGTCTTTGTCTAGTTGCGATCGTTTTTCGTCAAAAAAAGTTATCGATCGGCACGACTTTGGACGCAGCTTTCAGTCTTCGGTTCCCTGTCTAATGTCCTCTGTCTAACCTCCCCTTTGTCCGATTCCCAGAATGTTTACAGACTTTGTTGCGGATTCTCGTCAATCCCTATTGATAGAATGAATTAGCTTAGTAATACTGAGATCTAAGTTTGTCAATCAGTTTATCAATCGCGATCGTCTACACTTCTTGATTTATGGATAGCTTACTCTCGACTCAGGGCATCATGATTATGCTGCTGGGTGCTTATGCGGCGGCGATGTGGATGTTTTTGACCAGCGCTCCCAAGGTCTACACAGTCATGGTGTCGGATGTGGAGTTGGCACGAGACTTTTATGAAGGCATGTTGAGTCTGGCGGCGGCTGAGGTGCCGTTGCACTATTACTACAACTATGAGCAGTCGTTGGGCACTGCGGGTATCAACCCCATGTATCTGTCTGGCAATGTGGGCAGCACGACGGTACGGGGCACGGCGAATGATGGCTTGTGGTATCAACTCAAGAAAAATACTCAGCTACACATCATTTCGGGCGCTAGTCTCGGAGAAAAAGATCGCCAGCGACATGTGTGTTTCGATCGCGATTGTCTAGACCAAATTCTTTTACGAGTTCAGACGCGCGGCGTTAAGCATAAGATTCGTCGCGAAAAACCGTTGAACTTTTTGGTCAAAGATTTCGCAGGAAATGTCATCGAGTTGTCAGAGGTTTCTAACTAAACGTCAGTTCGATGAACGCTTCGCTTTTAGATCCAGGAACGCCCCCTAAATCCCCCACGAGTGAGGGACTTTGAACCAGAATTCCTCTCTGAAAGTCCCCCAAAATTGGGGGTTGGGGGGCAGAAGCCGTGAACAACGAAGCGGAAAAACTCTCATCGAATTCACGTTAACTAAAGTTTCTGATTTGTGAGTCAAGTCGATCGAAGGAGTGGATCTAAAAAGTCTGCTCCTTTTGTGTTTGATTTCACGTTTGAGAAGATGGGAAGATAAGCTCAAAAAGATGTGTTTAAGAACACCTATTTAAAAAGAATAGCCCCCTCACGAGAGCTATACAGTTATGGTGATTTGACTCTAGGACACAACTCTATTGTTACGATTCACGCAGATGAAAAACTGTATAAAGGACTGCTTTAACGTAAGATTTACGCAACCTTAAGAATCAATCGATTGTAACGCTCAAAATTGTTGGAGCGATCGCGCTTTTTCCAGCCCTTTATCAGACATTCAACGGCTTGCTGTGACCGAAACTTATTGCTCATGCAAATCAAAATTTGGCACTCTAGACGATTTTGGGCAATTGCGAGACGATGGAAAGACTAGAGGCAATTTCTTAAGATCGTAGCTGTGCGATCGACAATGAACTTTCATGCAAAATCAAGGCAAAATTGAACCCAACCCAGCGTCGCTCAATGGAGCGTTTGAGATTCCAACCGAGGCGGGGATGATGTTTCAACTATCAGACGGCACGATCCAGGCGTGTAATGCTCAAGCAGAGCAGCTTTTGGGAGTGACCGCCAAACAAATTCAGGGCTGCACCTTGATCGACCTTCACTGGCAGAGTGTGCATCTAGATGGCTCTCCTTTTTTGGGCGAGCATCCCGCGATGGTAGCTTTGCAGACGGGGCAGCCTTGTTTTGATGTGCTGATGAGGGTTTGTCGGCCGACCGGAGATGTGATCTGGCTGACGGTGAGTTCAAGTCCGCTGTTTTTAGCCAACAGTGCAACTCCCTACGCAGTGGTGACAACGTTTGTAGAAGCTGCCTCAGAACAGTCACGTCACGAACCGAGCTATTCTCCGCTTCAAGAAGACCAGTATCGATCGCTGTTTGAGTCGATTGAAGACGGCTTTTGTCTGATCGAAGTATTGTTTGATGAAAATAATCAGCCGATCGATTACCGCTTTCTAGAAACCAATCCAGCCTTTGAAACGCAAACCGGACTCACTCAGGCAGTTGGCAAAACGGCACGTCAACTCATCCCGACCCTCGAAGATCATTGGGTCGAAATCTACAGCAACGTGGCGCTGACAGGCGAACCCCTGCGGTTTGAGAATGGCTCTGAAGCGATGAACCGTTGGTTTGATGCGTACGCCTTTCGCTTTGGGCCGTCAGATCGAGAAGTCGCCATCTTCTTTAGAGATATTAGCCAACGCAAACAGACCGAACTCGCCCTACAAAAAGCCAATCAAACCATCAGCCGCATTTTAGAAAGTATTACCGATGCCTTTGTCGCGTTTGATCCTGAATGGCGCTTTACCTATGTCAATCAGGCAGCAGAACGGCTTCTCCAACATTCCAAAGCTGACTTGCTGGGTCAATCAGTCTGGACGCTATTTCCGGCTGAAGAACAGGCCGATTCAATCTCGTATCGAGAACTGCACCGATCAATGGCCGAGCAGGTTCCCGTCAGTTTTGAATATCTGTCGCCAGCGCTCAATCTTTATCTAGAAGCCAACGCTTATCCTTCAACTGAGGGAGTTTCGGTTTATTGGCGCAATATCAGCGATCGCAGACGCATCGAACAAGAACTGCAAGAGAGCGAAGAGCGGTTTCTCAACTTGGCTGACAATATTGCTCAACTGGCATGGATAGCCGACGAGAGCGGCTGGATCTTTTGGTACAATCAGCGCTGGTTTGACTACACGGCGACCACACTAAAAGAGATGCAGGGTTGGGGTTGGCAAAAGGTACATCATCCCGAATACGTCGATCGCGTGACGGAGAAATTTCGTCAACACGTAGAGGCGGGTGAAGTCTGGGAGGATACGTTTCCGCTGCGCGGTCGAGATGGGCAATATGGTTGGTTTCTCTCGCGAGCGATTCCGATTCGAGATGCCCAAGGTAAGGTCTTACGCTGGTTTGGCACCAATACCGATATTACCGATCGCGTTCGCATTGAGGAAGAACTGCGGCAAAAAAATGCCATTCTCAACGTGATCAATGAATCGGCACCCACGCCCATCTTCGTCAAAGACCGCCAGGGACGCATCATCTACGCCAATCCTGCAACGCTCACCGTGTTGGGCAAAACGGCCGAAGAAGTGATCGGGCGATATGACAGCGATCTCTACCCAATTCCTGAAGATGCCGCTAGAGTCATGGAAAACGATCGCCGCATCATGGAATCGGGCAAAACCGAAGTCGTCGAAGAATCCCCCGATGGCATCCGCACCTTTTTGGGCATGAAAGCGCCTTATCGCAACGAAGCTGGCGAAGTAATCGGACTGGTAGGCATCTCAAACGACATTAGCGATCGAATTCAGATTGAGCGCGATCGAGAGCGCATTCTCCAACAAGAGCAAGCCGCACGAGAAACCGCCGAACGAGCCAACCGCATCAAAGACGAATTTCTAGCCGTCCTGTCTCACGAATTGCGAACGCCGCTCAATCCCATTTTGGGCTGGTCAAAACTGCTGCAAACGGGCCGCCTTGATGCCGAAAAATCCGCGGCCGCCATCGCCACGATCGAGCGCAACGCCAAACTTCAATCGCAGTTAATTGAGGATTTGCTGGATGTCTCACGCATTCTCCAGGGCAAGTTGGCGCTCAATCAGGTTCCAGTGAGTTTGGTGGCAACGATCGAGTCCGCGTTAGAAACCGTGCGGCTGGCAGCAGAGGCCAAAAATATTCAGATTGAAGCCAGCTTTGATCCGAGTGTGGGACAGGTTTTTGGCGATGCGGGTCGCTTACAGCAAGTGGTTTGGAATCTTTTATCGAATGCGGTCAAATTTACGTCCACAGGCGGCCGGGTTGAGATTCGATTAACGCAGATCGATCGCGTGGTTCAGATGCAAGTCATCGACACGGGCAAAGGCATTCACGCGGATTTTTTGCCTCATGTTTTCGAGCATTTTCGTCAAGAAGACGGAGCGACGACGCGCAAATTTGGCGGACTGGGATTGGGGTTGGCGATCGTCAAACAACTCGTCGAACTCCACGGCGGCACCATTCAAGCAGACAGCCCCGGCGAAGGACAGGGAGCCACATTCACCATCAAGTTGCCTTGTCTCTCTCAAACCAGCGCCCCGATCGAATCGGCTGCTGACTCAACCCTCGATCACTGCCCCCTTTCAGAGCTACACATTTTGGTTGTAGACGATGACGAAGACTCTCGCGAATTTGTGGCCTTTGTGCTGGAGCAAGAAGGAGCCACGGTAAAAATGGCCACAGGAGCGATCGCGGCACTCCAACTGCTCGATCAAGACTCTTTTGATCTGCTAGTCAGCGACATCGGAATGCCCGAAGTAGATGGATATGCATTGATTCAACAGATTCGTCGCCATCCTAAGTATGGGGAAATTCCAGCGATCGCCCTAACAGCCTACGCAGGAGAAGCCAACGAACGCCAGGTCTTACAAGCCGGATTTCAGCAACATTTGGCGAAACCGATCGACGCGACAGAGTTGGTAGCTCGACTGCGACAAGTGATGGGTTAGCCGCTCACCCCTTATCCCGATTAATTAGTTTGGGGATGAATATCTGAGAAGGACAATCGGGGAGACTTTGAGCAATGATTCGCATCAACCAATTAATGATGGGGGTTTCGGTAAGCGTTGGGGTGATGATTTTGACGATTCAAAACGCCCCCAAACTCTGGCACAGTTTTCAGCTTTGGAGAAACCACGGAGTCGTGTGTGAGCGATCGACGATCGACGGTAAGCAAACCCGATACGGCGATGATTGTCAAGGATGAGGGGTGAGGGATGAGGGATGAGGGATGAGCTTCGCTTCGATTGTTGAGGAATGCCCCTTAAATCCTTCGCAAGTGAGAAACTTTGAGCCAGAACGCTTGTCCGAGAGTTCTCCAGAATGCGGGGTTAACGTGAATTCGATGAAATCTTTCGCTGCGGTTGTTAATCCAGGCAGCCCCCTAAATCCCCCAAAATTGGGGGACTTTGAACCCAAAATCTTGTCTTAAAGTCCCCCAATTTTGGGGGGTTGGGGGGCAGAAGCTTGACAACGAAGCGAAAAATTCAACTAGCATCCATCAAATCCGTCCATCAAATCGTCGGCTCAAAATCTAGCGTCTTGACCAAAAACGCCCATTTGTCCGCAATCTCTTCGATCACTTTGGCAGTCGGCTTTCCGGCACCGTGTCCTGCTTTGGTTTCCACCCGAATCAACACAGGCCGATCGCCTGAATGAGCCGCTTGCAAGGCTGCTGAAAATTTGAAACTGTGGGCAGGCACTACGCGATCGTCATGATCCGCTGTCGTCACCAACGTTGCAGGATAAGCCGTTTCCGGTTTCAGATTGTGCAACGGAGAGTAAGCATAGAGTGCCTTGAATTCTTCCACCTCTTCGGGGGAGCCATATTCAGGCATCCAGGCCCAGCCGATCGTGAATTTGTGAAAGCGCAGCATATCCATCACCCCAACTGCCGGAAGTGCCGCCGCAAAGAGATCGGGTCGCTGAGTCATACAAGCTCCGACGAGCAAACCGCCATTACTGCCTCCAGCGATCGCCAGCTTTTTCGACGACGTGTAATTATTGTCAATCAGCCACTCCGCCGCCGAAATGAAGTCATCAAAGACATTCTGTTTCTTGAGTTTGGTGCCTGCCTGGTGCCAGTCTTCGCCATACTCACCACCGCCCCGCAAGTTGGGAACGGCATACACGCCCCCCAACTCCATCCACACCAAAAGCCCCACCGAAAATGAAGGCGTTAGTGATATGCCAAATCCGCCGTAGCCATAGAGATAAGTCGGATTGCTGCCGTCCAGTTTTAGCCCTTTTTTGTGGGTGATAAACATCGGAACCTGAGTGCCGTCTTTGCTGGCATAAAAAACCTGTCGAATCTCGTAATCATCAGGATTGAAATCGACCTTGGGCTGACGAAACACGGTACTCTCATCGGTCAGCAGGTTGTAGCGATAAATTGTGGTCGGCGTGGTGAAGCTAGTAAAGCTATAGAAGGTTTCCGTCTCGTCGCGCTTGCCCCCAAATCCGCCAGCCGAACCGATTCCAGGAAGCGCCACTTCACGCACAAAGGCTCCATCGAGTCCAAAAATCTTGACCTGACTGCGAGCATCCTTGAGATAAGACGCAACAAATTGATGATTGAGAATGCCGACTCCTTCCAGTGTTTCAGCCGTTTGAGGAATGACTTCTTGCCAATGGGCCCGCTCGCTCTGCTGCAAGTCGATCGCAATCACCCGTCCCCGTGGCGCATCCAAATCCGTCTGAAACCAGAAGCAATCGTTCTCGTGGTCAATAAAGCTAAAACTCGCCTCAAATTCGCCAATCAACTCCACCACAGGCGCGTCAGGTGTTGCCAAATCTTTGTAGAACACGAGATTACGTGGGTCAGTGCCCAACCAGACAGAAACGATCAGATAGCGTCCGTCCTCACTCACACCGCCCTGAAAGCCCCATTCTTTGTGATCGGGACGATCGTAGATCAACAGATCTTCAGATTGGTCAGTGCCCAGCCGATGATAGTAAAGCTTTTGGAAATAATTTACGTCTTCTAGCTTAGTCTTTTCATTTGGCTCGTCGTAGCGCGAGTAAAAGAAGCCCTGATGGTCGTGTGTCCAGGATGCGCCCGAAAATTTGATCCATTTGAGATGGTCGATCGTATCCTTACCCGTTTCAATTTCTCGCACCCGCCACTCTTGCCAATCTGACCCCGAAGCAGACAGCCCATAAGCCATGTATGCACCATCTTCGCTGATCGATAAGCCAGAGAGAGCGATCGTTCCATCTTCAGAAAGCTTATTAGGATCAAGCAAGACGATCGGCTGGTCATCCAACGACTTCAAGGTATACAAAACGCTTTGATTTTGCAGTCCATCATTTTTGAAGTAAAAGTAGCGATTACCTTCCTTAAACGGGATGCCATATTTCTCAAAATCCCAGATCTTTGTGAGACGGCTAGCGATCGCTTCTCGACTCGGAATCTGCTGCAAATAGCCAAACGTCACCTGATTTTGCGCTTCGACCCAGGCTTTTGTTTCATCAGAATCGGGATCTTCTAGCCACCGATACGGGTCAGCGATCGCGACACCATGATATTCGTCAACTTGATTCGTTTTTTGGCTGGTGGGATAAGAGGTCATAGAACAATCAGAAATGAGTGAGCAACCCCTCAAGCCTACACATTTCCGAGAGCAGCGATCACTCGATTCCTGCTCACATCAGCCTCGTATTACCCAACCGACCAGCTAAAAGGCTGTCGTATCGTTACACATAACCAGCGTGCAATCTCCTTACCAAATTTTTGCCATCTTCAGCGCAAACATTGGCATCTCAGGTTCGCAACTGACAGACTCAGGATTGTCCAAAATCTCTGGAGATCGATCGACTCGATAAACATGAACTTGACAATGCTTTCTGTCGATCAATAACCCCAACCGCACCCCATTTGCAATATATTCCTCCATCTTTTCCTTCAGGCTGATCAATGTATCGCTACTAGATCGCAATTCCACCACAAAGTCGGGAGCGATCGGGGCAAAAGATGCCTGTTGTTCTAGCGGCAAAGCATTCCAGCGATTGGACAAAATCCAGGCGGCATCGGGCGATCGAGTGGCTCCATTGGCTAACGTAAAGCCCGAACTAGAATCAAATACCTCTCCCGTCCCATCCGCTTCAGACCAGACATAGAGTTGCCCAAAGACTCTGCCATTGCGGTTTCCAGTATCAGCAAATGCAGGGGGCATCACAACGATTTCTCCGGTGGCGTTCCGCTCGATTCGCAAGTCAGGATTCGTGCGACAAAACTCATAAAACTGCTGATCACTCATCTTCGACAGTGTAGTGAGCGAAGAAAGATCGATCGGCATCAACATCTGTGCGGATTTAACCAACAGGCTAGTCATCAGCAACTTGGCTCCATCCAAAAAAGTCTTTCCTCATAGTAATAACGAATATGAGTGTAGCAAATACCAGTAAGTATGATTGAGAATAAGCTGGTAACAATCGCAACGTTGCCAGATGTCAGTTAGAAGCGATGATGTAGATACAGGATAATAGCCCAATTGGAGCGGACTGATAAAGTGGGTTAGAGGTGTGACAAAGGTACTAGCAGTTGTTTAATCGGAACGTTACGCCGCATTGTTACGAAGGTTACTTTAGTTCTGTTTTCTTAATTACTTTGATGACTGCAATAGCCGACAGAAATAAAACACAGCATAAGATTGCTACTGTAGTTTCTTGAATTTTTGGCGGTACAAACACGATAAATCCCCGATCCTTAATCAAAGCAGAGAAGCTTGAAACACAAAATGGCATGAGATATAACCTGAATGTCTGCCAATAATCTTTCTTGTCAGTCTTGTCAGATGCAACACTTAACATCAAGCCTGTACCAATTACAGCACTGATACCTACTGAATCAATCCATATCTTGAGCGAAACATCGAAATAGAAGTAGATAACAACAATGTACCAAATGAAATAGCACCAAAGAATTGCTTTATCTAATTTAATCTCGTAAAGATACTGAACCAAGCTTTTCATATATCTCAAATGTTTCTTAAATTTTCACATAACATCTTAAAATCATTTTCAGAAACCGATCGCCCTCATCCCTCATCCCTTCTTCTCATCCCTCATCCCTCATCCCTCCAATCGCCTCCACCACTTGCTGAGACACAAACGGCAAAATCGCCTCATTGGTGCTGTGGGGTTTGCCTTCGGTAAAGACGACCAGCAAATAGGGGCGAAGGTTGGGCAATTCGACATAGGCGGCATCGTGGCGAACCTGACTCGTCAATCCTGCCTTTGACCAGAGTCGAGCCACTTGCGGCAACCCTTCGCCCAAAAAGCCCGTCACTTGATTTTCAGGGTTGGCTTTTAACTCAGTGGGATTGAGCGATCGCCGCATCAAATTCATCATGGACTGCGATCGCGCCGCCGAAACCGTTACTCCACCAATAATGCTGTGCAGCAATCGAGCCGAAGCATTGGTCGTCAACATGTTGCGATTTTCATAAGCCTCCCCCAAAAAGGCTCGTTCTCGTCCGTATGCGCCATCGCACCAGGTTTTCTGATTCATGTTCACGGTGGCCAGGTCAGGCCAGCCGATCGATTGAAAGTAGCGATTCACAATATTGCGCTGTTGTTTCCACGTCTCAAACGGGGCACTCGGAATCTCTGGGCCGCTCGTCGTTCCCGTCAACACATCCACCACCAGACTCGTCGCGTCATTACTCGAATCGATGATCATGTCAGCGATCGCCCGCTCCAACTCAGTCGAAGTTTGAATCATGCCTTTCTCTAGCCACTCATGAGCCGCCACCAGGTAAAACAGCTTGACCACACTAGCCGGGTAAATCCGCTCAACTCCTCGATACTGAAAGCCCCGCGGCGATCGTTGCCAAAAATCATCCACATTCACCGCCCCTCCCGTATTCACGAACACTGGCGCATCGTAGACAATCCAGGTCATCGCAATCTGATTTTGTGCCAACGCCGGAAACTCACGCCAAGTCGCTTCGAGAATGCGATCGCCCAAAGTTTGCAACGTTTCGTCTTTGTGAAAGAAAGTCATGGTAGAAAGCTCTGAGTTTGACCCAGGAACGACAAAGCCACCGATCCTTAAAGAATCCTACCTCTTACCCTCCTCCCTCCCGCAAAGCGTGTCAAAGACAACCCTCATCCCTCATCTCTCATTCTCTCCCTCATCCCTCATCCTTGCCACCATGCAGTATCTCACCAGAGCTAACCTCAATCTTTACGATTCTCCTGAACTTAAAAGTCTGGCAACTCAGGCCGCGATCGGACGTTTCTTAAAAATTCTCTCTCCCACGCCGCTCCAGGTCAGGCTTTGCGAAGATGACTACCCCGGCTGGCTAGCCGTTGAAGATTTGCAGTATTTGCAGGAAACGAGAACTTCCTATCAAGCGCCGATTCTATCTGAGGCAGAAATCCAGCAGCGAATTCCTCAAGTCATTGAGTTTACAAAAGCGGCGATGAATGTACCCAATCACTATCTTTGGGGAGGAACCGTTGCCCCGCATTATGATTGCTCTGGCTTGATGCAAGCGACCTTCGCTTCGGCGGGAATTCGTTTACCCAGAGATGCCTATCAGCAAGAAGGCTTTGTAAAAAAGGTTGAAATCGAATGCTTAATTCCCGGTGATCTAATCTTCTTTGGTACACCTGTCAAAGCAACGCATGTCGGCTTGTATTTAGGAAACCAACAATACATTCACAGTTCAGGCAAAGATCAGGGACGCAACGGTATCGGAATTGATGTCTTGTCGGCAGAAGGCGACTCCATTAGTCAAACCTACTACGCCCAACTACGAGGAGCCGGACGAGTCACCACCAGCTACCAACCTCAAGAGAATTGACACTCCCCAGGGCTAAAGCCACAGGGATTCTTGGCTCAACGAAACCACTTAACCTGGAGTTCAAAGCTGCCAATTCTGGGAGACTTTCGGACAAGCATTTTGATTTAAAGTTTTCATCCCTCATCCCTCATCCCTCATCCCTCATCCCTCTCCCCTTTGCTGATAGACTAAAAGCCAACTTTTCTCTCGTCCCCATGAGCATTTCTCCTTTTCCTTACGGAACGCCAGCGACTTTTGGCAGTGACCTTCAGCCTGATCTGTCTGTTGTGGTGCCCATCTACAACGAGATTGAGAGCATTCCTGCTTTACTGGACGCGATCGCCCTTCAAATCCAGCATTTACACTACGAAATCATCTGTGTGGATGATGGTTCGCAAGATGGATCTGACCAACTGCTGAAGCAACAGGCTCAGACGCGCCGCGACCTACGAGCCGTGATTTTGAGAAAGAACTATGGACAGACGGCCGCGATCGCCGCAGGATTTAGTCACGCGAGAGGAAGCGCGATCGTCACGCTGGATGGCGACCTGCAAAACGACCCGGCAGACATTCCCATCTTGCTGGCCAAACTCGAAGAAGGCTATGACCTGGTAAGCGGCTGGCGCAAACATCGTCAAGACAACTCGCTGACGCGGATTTTGCCCTCCAAAATTGCCAACTGGCTGATTGGATGGGGCACCAGTGTTCATCTTCACGATTACGGTTGCTCACTCAAGGCGTATCGGGCTGAACTGGTGGCGGATATGAATCTCTACGGCGAACTGCATCGATTTCTCCCCGCACTCGCCTTTATTGAGGGAGCCAGAATTACCGAAATTCCCGTCCGCCACCATGCTCGACGATTTGGCAAAAGTAAATATGGATTAGACCGCACCTTTCGCGTGATCATGGATCTGCTGACGATCGCCTTTATGCGAAAATTTCTCACCCGTCCCATGCACGTTTTTGGTGGAGTTGGCTTGCTCTCTTTGCTAGCAGGCACCGTTTCGGGCGCTTACCTGGCTTATGTCAAATTGGGTTTAGGAGAAGACATTGGGCAACGTCCCTTACTCATTCTCACGGTCTTGCTGCTCTTGTCAGGACTGCACCTGTTTAGCTTTGGACTGCTCGCCGAACTTTCGATGAGAACCTACCACGAATCACAAGGCCGACCCATCTATCGAGTCAGAGAAGTTGTCGGAGACGCAACCAAATTACTCTCGTGACCCCGACGATCGCGAAACCTCAGTCGAATTGCGTCGAGCCAGCCCCAGCAGCCCATAGACAATCAATAAATAACCCGCAGCCAACACTGGAATAATCAGAGGAATGTCACGGTAAACCATAGCGCGATCGACCTATAAAAAACTAAGAAACAGCAAAAATATTGAGGCAAGCCGAAACCTGCCGGACTCTGAGCAATTTAGCCACGTCGAGAACATAAGATGCGTCAGCGCCGATCGACACAAACCCGCGTTCTACACTGTGTTCACATATGATTCAATAATCTGCAACGATGGAGCAGACTTCCTGACTCAGTACAGAGAGGCTTTCTCAAATTGGTGAAAATTAGTAAAAAGCTCTCATAAATGCAGACCTCTCTCTACCCAAAAGCCAAACCTTAGAAAACCTGGCTCAAGAACTCGAAATCGCCTACATTCTCGATTCGTACCGAACGTTATGAAATTTTTGAAATGCCTACAATCTAGACTAACACAGCACTCTAGAGGTTTAGGGACTTTCTGGGAACGAACTTCAAAAATCTATACAATCTTCAGCGATCCGGCTGATCCTTCAGTCTTAAGAAGTGATGAGGAAAAAGCAGTCTCCCTCAGTTCTTCTCATAAATCTGTCATTAGTCAGATAGCTTTTAGCCTAAATTTCTAGTTCTCTTACCCAATAACCGATGATTTGCGCCCAATTCCCAAACTTTTTCTACGTTTCTATTCCATGTAGAAAACCCTTAGCTTAGAATAAGTTCAGAACCTGTAAAGTTTCTTAACCATGTAGCCCCTTAGTCGGCTTATCCATGACCTCAGCAACATCCCTATTCTCCCCGGTTGAAGCAGACCTCTGTGTGCTGACGGAGAACCTCAAAAATCTCATCGGTGCGCGTCATCCAATTTTGTACGCAGCCGCAGAACACCTCTTTGGAGCCAAGGGGAAACGGGTCAGACCCGCGATCGTCTTCCTGGTTACACGGGCAACGATGCCGGATCAGGGGATTACCGAACGTCACCGACGACTGGCCGAAATCACCGAAATGATCCACACTGCCAGCCTCGTCCATGATGATGTCGTCGATGAATCAGACGTGCGGCGCGGCATTCCCACCGTTCACAGCAGCTTTGGTAGTCGGGTCGCTGTGCTGGCTGGAGACTTTCTCTTTGCTCAGTCTTCCTGGTATCTGGCAAATTTAGACAATCTGCAAGTCGTCAAGCTGTTGTCTGAAGTGATCAAAGACTTTGCAGAGGGCGAGATTCAGCAAGGGTTAAACTGCTTTTCTACAGTCTCGATCGAGGCCTATCTGTCTAAGAGCTATTACAAAACGGCTTCTTTGATGGCCAACAGCGCCAAGGCGGCCGCCGTTCTTAGCGAAGTTTCAGACGCTCAGACTCAAAGCATGTACCACTATGGGCGACATCTCGGTCTCGCCTTTCAGATTGTGGATGATATTTTAGATTTCACTGGCTCGACAGAAGGACTGGGTAAGCCTGCCGGGTCTGATCTTAAAAGCGGCAATTTGACGGCTCCGGTTCTTTATGCATTAGAAGAAAAGCCTTATTTAGAGGCCTTAATCGAGCGCGAGTTTGCTCAAGAAGATGACTTAGAGCAGGCGTTGGCTCTAGTAAAAGATAGTCGAGGCATTGAGCGATCGCGCGAATTGGCCGCCAGTCATGCGCGGATGGCCGTAGAACATCTGTCTGAGCTTCCCGTCTCGGAGCCTCGGCAGGCACTGGTCAAACTAGCTGACTACGTTCTCAGTCGTCTGTATTAGATCGGGCACTTTACGATCAAAATAGTTCTGAAGGGTAGGTGATCATCTGCCCTTGTTTTTTGTGCGATCGTATGAGTAAGAAAAAAGAGAGCTGGAAGGGACGATCGCAGCCAGATTAAACGGCAAAAACTCTACAAAGTGGCAACAACTCAATCGCTTCAAACAGGTTTATTGTCACTCAAAATTTCGTACCCGCTTAAGTATGTACTTTTGTCAACCCTCTAAAGTTAGGCAAGTAGAATAATACTTTGGGGTGATCTAAATTTAGGTAAATCAAATTTTAATTAAACCAAGCAAAATCAAAAACGTAGCTCGTTTGACTATTTAACGTTCCTGAGCCTGATTGAATCGTTGACAGATTGAATGACTCAGATGCAGAAGAGAAAAGGTAAGTTGTTTACTGTTTACTAGAGCGACCTTTTCGATTAGAAGTTCCCCAATGTTGTTAATTTCATCGTTAATTTCATCGATTTGATAGTTGTCTTTCCTAAAGCTTCGCAGTGTAGCGCTTAGTCAAGTCCAACGCGGCTTTTCAGCGATAAATATAACTGGAGCGCAGCAAAAGAAAGCACTTGATCAAGTCATTTTTTAGCGAGTTGTAGCGCTATTTTGCTCATCAAAAATTTCCTGAAAGCAGTTCTACCGATGAGAATAAAGGGCACGTTCTCATCCCAGGGTGGTCAATTTCTTGGTCGTCTTTTCTTACCCATGACTGATTAAGGTAAGAAATTTCACCTGTATTCTATGACTTATAAAGCTGTGAAACATTGATCGATTTCAATTTTTAATGTGCCCTCATTCACCGCATCTTGGGAAATAAAACTATGTTTTTTCTAGGTCAAAAGCAGCCTCGCATTGCGTTGATTTCGGAACATGGCGACCCGGCCATTGAGATTGGTAAAGAAGAAGCTGGCGGGCAAAATGTCTATGTGCGTCAAGTCGGAGAAGCACTAGCTCGTCAAGGTTGGCAGGTTGATATGTTTACTCGTCAATCGGATGCAGACCAGCCTGCGATCGTTCAGCACAATCGTCACTGCCGTACCATTCGCTTGACGGCGGGGCCAAAGACGTTTATTCCCAGAGATGATCTGTTTCCCTACATGCCAGAATTTGTTCGGGCATTCCAGCGATTTCAGGCAGATAACGGCGTTCAATACAAGGCGGCTCACACTCACTATTGGATGTCTAGCTGGGTAGGCATGGAGTTGAGAAAGCACCAGTCTCTAAAGCTGTTGCACACTTACCATTCGCTCGGTGCAGTCAAATATCAATCGATCGCGACGATTCCAATGATTGCCAAAACTCGACTAGCGACTGAGAAACTCTGCCTGGAAACGGCCGATCGCATCGTGGCTACCAGTCCTCAAGAACGCGACCATATGCGATCGCTGGTCTCGACTCACGGCAACATTGATGTGATTCCTTGTGGCACCGATATTCGTCGCTATGGCTCCGTTTCTCAGTCCGAAGCGAGACGGCAACTAGGCATTCCTCAAGATGAGAAAGTAGTGCTGTATGTGGGGCGATTCGATCGACGCAAAGGCATCGAAACAGCAGTCCGAGCGGTAGCGCAATCTCAACTACGCAGCCAAATTAAACTGATCATCGGGGGCGGCAGTCGGCCTGGTCAGAGCGACGGGATTGAACGCGAACGGATTGAGGGCATCGTCTCAGCGGTGGGACTGCAAAACGCGACTCAGTTTCCGGGTCGCCTGGGCAATGAGAATCTGCACCTGTATTATGCAGCGGCCGATGTCTGTCTAGTGCCGAGTCATTATGAGCCGTTTGGATTGGTGGCGATCGAAGCCATGGCCAGCCATACACCTGTGATTGCCAGTGATGTGGGAGGGTTGCAGTATACAGTGGTTCCTGAAGTGACGGGGCTTTTGGCTCCTCCCAAAAATGATGCCGCCTTTGCAGAGGGTATCGATCGCATTCTCTCTAACCCTGAGTGGCGCAATCAGTTGGGCAAGGCGGGTCGCAAGCGAGTCGAAGAGAAGTTTAGCTGGGATGGCGTTGCGTCTCAGTTGGGTGACCTCTATAGCCAGGTGATGGAAGAGCAGACTGTTGCGGCTAAAAATCGTTCTGCGGCAGTCAGCGCATAAATTGCAGCGAGTAAAGTAACAGGGCAAATTGGCTGAGATAAACAACTTGATCTCGGCAAATCTGCCCAATTTTTGTCAGAACCTTTAGCGATATTCACCAAAAGCGGCTCACTGTACTTGCCAATCTTTGATGCGCCACTGGTTGTCTTGACGAATCAGAGAATAGCGAACCTTGAGATTGGTGTCTGTTTGGGTATCAAAAAGGCTGCCACCTCTATAGTATTTTCTGACTTCAGACGCGGTGGCGGTGACGATCGCTTGATTGGGATCAGTCGAATTTGCCTCAACAGAATCGACTTTTATAGTATGTTCATACTGAATGTGCAGCCCTTCACGTTTGGCTTCTTCAGAAGAGGCGCGCCATTCTGCGAGTTTGGGTTCTACTAAGATCTGATTGAGTTTGGTCGTTGCATAAGACTCACCCATCGCCTCTTTTTTGGTGTTGAGCCAAAATTCTAAAACTCGTTGAGCCGTCGCCTCATTCATATCACCTGCCAGTGGCGAATCGGGGACGACTTCAGGGATGGCCATTACGGGCTGATCAAGTTGTACCAAAAGCTCATTGCCAGCAGACTGTCCGGTGAGGGCCCGCAAGCCTCGAATGAGCAAAAACCCCAAAGCACCCACGGCAAGAATGCCCAAAAGAACTAGGGGAAGGGAAAGCCTCGACTTTCTACGAGTTTTAGCAGGTCTCCCGTCCGATCGTCGCGGCGGCAAATCATCTGCGTCTGGAATGCGGTGGCCGTTATTGAGTTCTCCACGGGGGCGATCGACTCTGGGGCGAGTGCGCGTTCCCACTGGCGGAGAGGAGTCGGTTTGCAAACTGCCTTCGGGTGAGAGTTGAGAGAGACGCTGGGCAGCAGGCATCGCCAGAACGTCATCAGTGAGGCGATCGTCAGTCGCGATCGTCGCTGTCGAGGCGCGACTCACGGAATGGACGGACTGATCCACTCTGCCATTTTGCCGAGTCGGGGTCGATCGCCCGATGGGATTTGCGCCCCACTCGATCGGTTCAGCTTCGACGGGCAGTTCTTCTAAGTATTCCTGAACCTGGTCATTGGCAAAGTAATCTTTGAGCGCTGCTTTTTGTTGAGCGAGGTCACGAAAATGGGGAAACACCTCATCCTGAAGCCAGCGTTCTGCATAGAGACACAAGCCAGGTAAGAGATCAGGGGCCCCTTGAGAATTTTCGCGGATGAAGGCGAGCGGCTCATATTCCTGGCTGAGTTCTAACGCACGGCTGGCTTCCTCGGTCTGCCCCAACAAAAGCGAACAAACAGCCTGCTCTAAATGCACATCTTGCCGACTGCCGAGCCGCACCAGCATCAACTTCGCCCGTCGAATCAGGGCCGGCTGTTGTCGAGCAAACCCACGAGCCATCAGCGCATAAACCGCCAGATATGTAGCAACGGCCGAGGGACGACGCGCCTCTTCTTCAAAAAGCGTTTGCTGTTCTTCGGCGGTCAGGTAGCCGCGCAGTTGTTGAATAAATCGCAGAAAGTCATCAATGCTTAACCCCGATTGATCGTTGCCCGTGCCATCGATGCCGCCGCGCTCTCGCAGCATATCTTGAAGCAGCCGCAACCCCCGGTGGCGATCGGGTGACTGTTCATCCGGGAGGGCCAACAGTTCCAAAATTCGGTAGGGACGCAGCTTAAACAGGTCAGCCTGAATCTCGCCTCGAACGCTGGCAAACAGACCTTCTCTAAGCAACAGTTCTTGCCCCGTTTCGAGGGCTTCGGCGGCGTTTTCATACTGTCCTTGCTGCCACTGTTCTCGACCCAGTTCTAAGCAGGCCAGGGCAACAGTCAGCACGATGTCTGATAGAACGATCTTGGGATCGCCCAGTTTGCCGTCTCTGAGATTGGCGCTGCCACTGGTGAGATAAGGTCGGCCGAGTCTGAGAACGAGTTCATATTCGCCCAGTTCTTGCAAAATCAGCAGTGCCCCGATCAGTTGTCTATCTTGAATCTCAATACTAGGGGACGGATCAGCCGCTTCGGGTCGATTGGTGCTTTGTGATACACCAGATGAACTGCTCGCCTCCAGGTCTGGCTCATAAGTTTTGGCCAAAAAACCTTCGTCATAGTCCCGGCGTTTTTCTGGACTTGACAACACGGCGTATGCTTCGTCAATCAACTGCCGACGAGTGGCGATCGCTCCCTCCGAGTACTCACGGCGCGGGAGTTGCAGCGTACGATCGCGATGTGCCTGCTTGAGTTGTTCGGCAGTCGCCTGGATGGGCAGACCCAGAATTCGATAATAATCGAGCGGAATACGCACGGTTGACTTCCCCAGCAGTGAGCGACAAGAGCAAAAATTATAACCGCAATCGAATGACTGTCATGATAACCCGTAGATACAAAGTCGGCTGTTTACCTTTAGAAAACTCTAGTTTGGGCGATCGCTTGATTTCTCACAATTTCTCACAATAGAGGTTTCTGGATTGTTGTGGAAGCACTATTCACTTAATAGAAGGTGAAGTTTTCAAGTTTTGCCACCAGACAGCAGAGAATTCTCTAGTTCAGTTGTTTGATCTTTGATCCAACAGGGCGGTATTTTAGATTAAATTGAGGGTGCGATCGGGTTAGCGCTTAACGCTCTGGATGAAACCTTGCCTTGTCCAGTGTCCAAAACCCAGCGTCTAACGTCCCGCATTTAAAGTCCAACGTCTAAAGTTCAACGTCCCCTCTTTTTGGGTATTGCAGCGAGGTTACTACAAGCAAATGGTACAAGAAAGAGCTTTACCGAAAATTCAATCTGCTTCTGCCCAGATCACAAAAGAAGAAGGGCTGGTACTTTATGAGGATATGATCCTGGGGCGCTTTTTTGAAGATAAGTGCGCTGAGATGTATTATCGCGGCAAAATGTTTGGGTTTGTTCACTTGTACAACGGTCAAGAGGCCGTTTCGACGGGTGTGATTCAGGCGATGCGGCCGGGCGAAGATTATGTGTGCAGTACCTATCGCGATCACGTTCATGCGCTGTGTGCGGGGGTTCCGGCTAAAGAGGTGATGGCGGAGCTATTTGGCAAGGCGACGGGCTGTAGTAAGGGTCGCGGCGGCTCAATGCACTTGTTTTCGGAGAAGCATCGGCTGTTGGGGGGCTTTGCGTTTATTGGTGAAGGGATTCCTGTGGCGACGGGGGCGGCCTTTCAGTCTAAGTATCGTCGAGAAGTCATGGGCGATGAGCGCGCAGATCAGGTGACGGCTGCCTTCTTTGGGGACGGGACGACCAACAACGGTCAGTTTTTTGAATGTTTGAATATGGCGGCGCTCTGGAAGTTGCCGATTTTGTTTGTCGTAGAAAACAACAAATGGGCGATCGGGATGGCCCATGATCGAGCCACTTCTCAGCCTGAAATCTACAAAAAAGCCGCCGCCTTTGGGATGCCCGGTTACGAGGTGGACGGAATGGACGTGTTAGCGGTGAGAGCGATCGCTCAAGAGGCGGTGGCTCGTGCCCGTGCGGGAGAAGGGCCGACGCTGATCGAATGCTTGACCTACCGTTTTAGAGGACACTCGCTGGCTGATCCCGATGAGTTGCGATCGAAGGATGAAAAAGAGCGTTGGCTGGCCCGTGATCCGATCAAAAAGCTGGCGGGCTACCTGTTAGAGCAAAATTTGGCGGATCAGTCTGAGTTAAAGGCGATCGAGAAGAAGATTCAGGCGATCGTCGATGAAGCGGTCGAGTTTGGCATCAACAGTCCTGAACCCGATCCGAGCGAGTTATACAAGTACATTTTTGCTGAAGATTAGGTAGATAACAGAAATAGGTAGACAATAAAAAAGGGGGCCTCTGCTCCCTTGCTGTCCGCTTGTCTACGAAAAAATATTGGGATCACGCGATCGCTCAACTGGCTCGTCTGCGAGGGTTAGTCACAACTAACTCAAGTTCCCAGTTGGGGATTTCTTCGACCAGTTTGGTCATGCGGCGCAAATCTTCGGCACCGTTGAGGGTCAGAGTGTCTCGGTTACGAACTTCGACGACGATCGTCTTGCTGGAAGTCTTAGCAATCAGGTCAAATCGACATTTTGCTAAAGCAGGCGGCAAGTCTTCAGGGGAAGGATTAACGATCACAGCATATCCTTGCTCTCGGTATTCTTTAGCCAGCGTTAAAAGTCGCCGATGCTCTAATGGGGTTGGGTTGTTTGAGTGATTCATAGGAACTCAGTGGAGAATCTTAATCTAACTCTTCGGGATTGGGAGCAACTTCTACTCTTATATGTAGAAATTCTACTCCTAGACAAAATCCCTCTGCAAGAACAGGAGAGATGCCCTTTATCCGAAAAGATCCATTAAGACTACGCCGACGACTCACGAAATCCGTGATCTGGTAGTCATCTACATAGATTAGCCCATTCAGAGCGTCTCTCATAGGCTTTACAATATTATCACTGTCGGGAACCCAGTTTTCGTTACCCGGCTCTGCATCGTAGTAATGTGTAATGACCACTCGAACGTAGTTGCCGATCGGGGGTTTGTTTTGCCAACAAGCTTCGGCGGTTCTACGAACGGTTTGCTTCCAGTCTTGAAGGCGCTTTTTGTCTTTTGTTTGATGAGAAACTGGCTTCCCAGTCACGACGAATTCAAAGGGTAGCACTGGAGGTATTCCTTTGCGGAAGTTCTGGCGGATCAGCTACAAAAATTGAGATTAGAAATACACCCCAAAAGGTTCCTACCCATCGGTAGAGACTAATTTCGTCCATCTCCTATAGTAAGTCTGCACTCTATCGTTTGTGTGTGATGCAAGTCAGTAAAATCGCCTGCACTATGCGCTTTGAGCAAAAATTTTGACTGTTGAGATGGCAGACGAGATCTCTGGATTTTAGACGTTGGACGCTAGATTAAAGTTCAAGCCCGATCGCTAGTTCAAAATAAAATATTGAATGCTTTGAATGCTTTTCCGGATGAGGAGGGCTAATTGTGTATAGGGGAATGGTAGATGCACCCTGATATTACCTCTGGCGTTCGCGCTGGGGGTTTTTTATTGGGCGCTTGTTTCCTCCAAAAGGTTCACTCCTCGGTTGGGGCACAAGGTGGATTGAACACGACGTAAAAATTTCCTTGCTTGACGCTGCGGTTTAGAAATCTAGCAAACGCTTCGGCATCCGATCGAGTCACCGTACGAACAATTTCACGAGGTTTGTGTCCTGGAAAGATGGCCACGATCGCCCAAGGTCGGTAGCTCATAAAATATCCTTTATACGCCTTATATGCAAAAAAATTATAAGCGTATCAGGCGCATTTGAGATGTGCGCTTCGTAGAAGATAATTGGGACGATATACGCACCTATGAGCTAGAAGTTTTTGTGAGTCCGAGAGCGAGTTCGGGAGCCAGAGGCGAAAACAGAGACAAGCTAAATCTGACCGTGACACCGACCGCAAAAGCAAACCTCTCGGTCATGGCAAGTCAGCGCAATCTCAGCATGTCAGAGCTAATCGAGCAGATTGCACGACAAGAAATCAGCCTCAAGCCTGGAGCAAAAATTAGTGAGAGAGTATTGAGTGAATTAGTTGCAGAAGTGGAAGATCAACTAGCTGATATTGAGGATGACATTCAGGTATTGCAGCAGCAGCGCGATCGATTGAGGGGAAGACGCGATCGATTTAACCGCCTGTTGACCGAGATCCAGCAACAAGTGAACGAACAATCAGAAGAGCGCTAATACACGCTTAAAGTTCCTGACTTGTGGGAGATTTAGGAGGCTGACCTCATACACAATTAACTTTTTCTAACAGCGCAACGACGGCTAGTTCTTCACACTTCAAAGCGTGAGAATCGGCAATCACGATCGCTCCATATTCTCCCATTACATCATGCAGCGTTTCATCCAAATATGCCTCAAAGACTGCTGGATGTACATAATATTTGCGGCAGGTTGCAGGGCGATTTCCCAGGTGAGCAGAGACTGTTTTTAGGGCTTGCGTAATGTTTTTTTTAGCCCCCGTTTGGGACGTAAACCGACCAATTTCTACCAGGTGAGAGGCCGCAAGAACAGTGCCAGCCCAGGTGCGAAAGTCTTTGGCAGTAAAGTCTTGACCTGTGACTTCTCTTAGATAATCATTCACGTCGGTCGAAGTAATATCTTGCGGCTGTTTGTTTTCGTCTAGATATTGAAACAACTCTTGACCGGGGATTTCTTGACAGCGTTTGACAATTTTGGCGAGACGACGATCGCTCACTTCAATCTCATGATCAACGCCACTTTTTCCGCGAAAACTAAACTCGATTTTTGTCCCCGAAACATTTACATGATCATCTTGAAGCGTCGTCAAACCATAGGAATTGTTTGCTTTAGCGTATTCCTCATTTCCCACTCGAATTCTAGTTAGCTCCATCAATTTGAGAATGGCGGCTAACACTTTTTGTTTGGGCAATCCTGGCAGCGACAAATCGTGATCCAACCGCTTCCGAAGGTCAGGTAACGCTTGACTAAACGCAATCATGCGCGTAAATTTTGTCTGATCACGAATCGATCGCCACAGTGGATGATATCGATATTGTTTGCGTCCCTTGGCATCGCGTCCCGTCGCTTGCAGATGACCGTTTTGATAAGGACAAATCCACACTTTTTTGTAAGCAGGTGGAATCGCTAAAGACTCAATGCGACTGATTTCATCGCGATCGCGGATCTGCTTGCCGTCTACACCCAGATAAATAAAACCCTTTTTGCCAGAAGGTTTGCGCTGAATCCCTGGAACATCATCCGTCACATATCGCAGTCCCACCGCCTCAGCAGACTCAACGGGATCAGTTGGAATGACAGACTCGATCGCCTCCTCAACAGAAGCTTGCTCAACCTTAAGCTGCATAACTCGTTACCTACTCGGAAAATCAGACGATTAGTTGTTTAAAAACTATCGAATCTGAGACCGAGCGAAATCCACACAGAAGTATAGTCTCAAGGAGCGATCGGGTAGAATTCATAAAAAAACATGGCAAAACTTATCCTGATTCGGCATGGGCAAAGTATCTGGAACGCAGCCAACAAATTTACAGGCTGGGTCGATGTGCCTTTGAGCAAATTGGGGCGACTCGAAGCCGCCAAAGCCGCTTATCGATTGAGAAATTATCAAATCGATGTCTGCTACACCAGTTTGTTGATTAGAGCGATCGAAACCGCCGTCATCTGCCTGACCGAATATCCTGAAGTCTGCGCGGGTCACTCTCCAATCATTCAACACGCTGCCAACGACCCCGACTGGCACGGCTGGGATCAGTACGAAGGCAACTCCGACGAAGAACTGCCGATTTTTCTCAGCCCCGCCCTTGATGAACGCTACTACGGTCAGCTTCAAGGACTCAACAAAGCCCAAACCGCCGAACAATATGGGGCAGACAGGGTGCAACAATGGCGGCGATCGTTTTCCACTCGTCCTCCCCAGGGCGAAAGTCTGCAAGACACCCTGAATCGCACCATTCCCTATTTTCAAAGTCGCATTTTGCCTCACTTGCAGGCAGGCGAAAACGTTTTGGTCGCGGCTCACGGCAATTCTCTACGATCGATCATCATGATTTTGGACAACCTCAACAGTCAAACGATCGCCAATTTAGAACTTATGACAGGTGTACCGATCGTTTACGACCTTGATGAAGCAGCAAAAGTGACAGACAAAATCGTTTTGAATGAATCACTGTAGAGCGATCCTCTATTGATCAGGAAAGGAACTCCGAAATGGAAATCAACCACCCAGACACCTTGACCGAAATCAAAAACGCCTTTGAGCGCTACGAAACGGCCCTCGTCAACAACGATCTCACCGTCCTCAACGAATTATTTTGGGACAGCCCCCACACCATCCGCTTTGGAGTCACCGAAAATTTGTATGGATACGAATCAATCACAGCTTTTCGCAACGCACGGGATATTTCGAGTCTCGATCGCATTCTCAAAAACACCGTAATCACCACCTACAGCCACCACTTTGCCACCACCAACACCGAATTTCAGCGCAAAGGATCGGGTCTGATCGGCAGACAAAGCCAGACCTGGGTACGCACGCCCGATGGTTGGCGAGTCGTCGCGGCTCATGTGTCGCTCATGGCTTGAGCATCTCTGTAAATTTTTGTTAAAATAAGTCGTCAATCAAACCTAGAATTGAGGAGAAAGACAGCATTTCTAGGGATATTGCCCTGAGTCGCTTTGGCATGATCGAGACCCTGTTTCACGCTTACACCCCCTTGCTCGTCTGGACAGGGTTGGGCATTCTCTCTTTTCGCTTTCTACCAGAAAATTTTCCGCGTTTCTTGGGTCGCACCCTATACTGGGTGGGCGTTCCCTGGCAGATTTTTGCCCTGGCGAGGCAGACTGATTTTTCTCATCAAGTAGAGTTAGCTCCCGCCATCACGATCGCCACCCTGGGTACTGGGCTACTCCTCGCCTGGCTCACCCTCCAAATCTTGATCTCATTCACCAGAGATTGGAGCATTCAAGCCAAAGAAGAACTCTCCTTAACGTCTCACGCCTCACTCAGATCCTGGATTCCACCGCTTGATCGCCCCCATCAAGGCACCCTGATCATCGCCAGCACGATCGGCAATACGGGCTTTGTCGGTCTGGGGATCATTCCTGCCCTGTTGACGACGGGCGATATGAGTTGGGCGGTTTTTTTTAGCGTTACCCAAAATCTAATTGGCACTTACGGCGTTGGGGTATTAATTGCCAGCCACTACGGACGACCTGAGCAACCCAACCACGGCTGGCGACTGCTCAAAGATCTGGTCACAGTGCCCTCACTTTGGGCATTTGCGATCGGCTATTCTACCCAGTCAATTCCATTTGTCGGATGGGCAGAGCAGACGATCGACGCTTCTTTACTGTTCGTGATTCCTGCGTCCTTTCTCTTGATGGGAATGCGGCTCAGTCAGCTTCAAGGCCTTCAAAGTCTAAAAGCTGCATTGCTCCCGGTGTTGCTCAAAGTGCTGCTCTTACCCGGTCTGGTTGGCATTGGCACGACGCTATTGGGGTTGTCTGGTGATCCCCGACTGTCGCTTGTCTTGATGTCCGGAATGCCCAGCGCCTTTGCAAGCTTGATTTTGGCAGAAGAATATAACCTTGATCACGACTTGGCAGCCAGCAGCATTGCTTTGAGTACGATCGTGCTACTGGTCATGATTCCGCTATGGCTGGCGCTTTTTGGGTAATAAGTTTGGGCAATTGATCGAGCTTTCTTAAAGAAACAGATGAGAAATAATTAACTGTAGAAAATGTATAAAACCATACTGCGATTTTAATCAATGGTAGAATCAGCGTGGAAAAGCTCGCCTCCAGCACATGTATGCTATCCACGCCTTCGCTCGAAGTTAAAAAAGTCCAGCCCAACATGAAAATCGGTCGGGTTCTGGTCGTCGAAGATGAAGATTTGATTCGCGACACGATCGCCCTCACCCTCAGCGAGGAAGGCTACGAAGTGCTAACGGCCGCCGACGGTCGCAGTGCTTTAGAGATGATTCAGACGGCGATCGGTAAAGGGAATACTCCCCCGCGATCGTTTCCTTCTGCTGCTCAAGAGTCCGCTAAGTTTGACCTGATGATTTTGGATCTGATGTTGCCCTACGTCAACGGTTTAGACTTGTGTCGGTTTGTGCGTCGAGAAGGAAACAGCATCCCCATTCTGATGTTGAGCGCTAAAGGGACGGAGACCGATCGCGTCGTCGGGCTAGAAGTCGGGGCCGATGATTATCTCACCAAACCCTTTGGTATGAGAGAGTTAGTCGCTCGCTGTCGAGCCTTGCTGCGTCGGCATCAACAATTTCAGTCTTCGACTCAGGCTCCTACGCTTAAGTTTCAAGACATCACTGTTTTTCCTCAAGAATGTCGCGTCACGGTGCGCGGAGAAGAAGTCAATTTCTCGCCCAAAGAGTTCAAACTGCTCGAACTGTTTATGAGCCACACCAAGCGGGTCTGGTCAAGAGAACAATTGCTAGAACGCATCTGGGGGCCTGACTTTATCGGAGACAGCAAAACGGTCGATGTCCATATTCGCTGGCTCCGAGAAAAGCTGGAGATCGACCCCAGCAACCCTGAGTATCTGGTGACGGTTCGGGGATTTGGCTATCGGTTTGGCTAGATCTGTGTGAGAAGGGTTAAAAATGTGAGAAAGGTTAAAAATACGTCGGTTTGACAGACTTTTCGCGCTTCGTCGGTCTGTTCTTTTGCCCCCAACCTCCCCAATGGGGGACTTTTAGGCAAGATTTTTGGAAGGCTCTTACTTAGGGCGAGTTAGGAACGTTTCCAAACCTGTATTTGAGACCAAGTATTTCGTCGAATTTACGTTAACAGTAGGTAGGACGATCGCTTTATCAAGTTGGTCTACTCGTTTTGGTTGACTTTCTATAGGATCGTGAATTGAATAGGATCGATGATTGCCTGGTTGCTTCGCCCCCTAAATCCCCCATTCTGGGGGACTTTGAGAAAGCAGACATTCTAGAATTTAAGGCAGTTTCGCGGTTCAAAGTCCCCCAAATTTGGGGGATTTAGGGGGCAGAAGCCGAATCAAACGAAGCGAAACCGCGAGAATTACAGGTTGTTTAATTCACGATCCTATAGCGTTTCTCAAATGCCACTCCCTGGGTTCGGTTAAGCTAGTAGGCGTTGATCAGTGCAAATTGGTCAATTGCCCCCGTGACCCTGTGGCTAACCTGTGGAATTTTTGTGGTTTCTGCTCGGACTCGCGATCGGACTGCTGCTACTGAGTTGGTTTCGATATCGACTCACTTCAAAACTCAAGCAGTTAACTCAAGACATGAGTACAGACAATGTGGATGCTGGGCTATCACTGACATCTCAGTTGACCTTGGCGGTAACTCATCATCAGCGATCAAGCAGACAGCTAGAACGCCGCCTCGAAACCTGGAAACAAATTGTCGATCTAGCCCCGATCGGCTATTTGCAGGTTGACGAAGAAAATCAGCTTATTTGGTGCAACCCCTACGCCTGTCAAACGCTGCATATTCAGTCCCATAATACAAATCAGCCCCGATTGTTGTTGGAGCTGGTGCGATCGTATGAGCTAGATTCTCTGATCGAGCAGGCACGAGATAGCCAAAAGCTTTGTCAGCGAGATTGGACGTTTTACGCAGCTTCTGTCGATGCGGTGAATATGTCTGAGCAGCAGGCGATCCCCTTACGGGGGGTAGCGTTTCCCTTGGCAGAAGGAGACGTGGGCGTATATCTAGAAGACCGTCAAGAAGCCTTCACCTTGACTCAACAGCGCGATCGCTGGGCCTCCGATGTGGCCCACGAGCTAAAAACCCCACTCACCTCTATTCGTCTGGTTGCCGAAACTCTTCAATCTCGTCTGGAACCACCTACCCGCAACTGGGTCGATCGCCTGCTCAAAGAAGCGGTGCGTCTAAGTACCTTGGTACAAGAATTGCTCGATCTCGGCCAGTTAGAAATCAGTCCGACTCAGCGCTTAAATTTGAAGACGATCGACCTGGTAAATCTGATTCAGGCAGCTTGGCAAAGTCTAGAGCCGTTGTCTACCGAAAAGTCAGTCGAGCTAGACTATCAAGGGTTGGATCACTTGCTGATTCGAGGCGATGAGTCTCGCTTACATCGAGTTTTTCTCAACCTATTCGACAACGCCCTCAAATATAGCCAGCCTCAGCATTCGATCGCGGTTCGTCTTGGTCTGCATCCCCTAACTCAACCCTCTAAACAAGCGACCCACGAAATTCAAATCGACATTATCGACGCAGGACAGGGCTTTCCAGACAATTCTCTGCCCTTCGTGTTTGATCGCTTTTATCGAGCCGACCCTTCTCGATCGCGCAGTGACACTGAATGGCAACCTAACGCTGACATCGCCTTACAGCCTGTCCAATTAAGTAGCGGCAGCGGGTTGGGACTGGCGATCGTGCGGCAAATCGTCGAAGCTCATCATGGAAAGATTAGTGCTAAAAATGATCCCGGTACCGGAGGCGCGTGGTTACAAATCTTGCTACCTTGGTCAGAGCAGTTTGAATAGTCAGCCCTTATGCTGGACTTTGGAAAACATTGTGCCGCTGATTGAGAGATTGTGCCAATCACCATCTCATGTAATATTTGTACATAATAGTGGTTCTACATAGCTGCTTTGACACTATGGTTTTTGATTCCGCAATTTTAAGGATTTGTGTAGCCTCTGATTTATGTCTGAGAGAGTGCAAAAAATTCTGTCCCAGTGGGGCATCGCCTCCCGTCGTCAAGCCGAGCAGCTAATCCTGGAAGGTCGAGTCTTGCTCAACGGGCAAGTCGCTCATTTGGGTGACAAAGCCAGCTTAGGAGTCGATCGCGTTGAAGTAGACGGCAAGCTGGTTCAATCGACCTCCACACCAGCAGGCGACATTTCGCGCCCTAAATCCCTTTATTTTTTGCTTAACAAACCAGCCGGAGTGGTCTCAACCTGCGCTGATCCCCAGGGACGAACCACTGTGATTGACCTACTACCCAACTTCTTGCAGAAGGGTCAGGGGCTTCATCCTGTAGGGCGATTAGATGTAGAATCAACCGGAGCGATCCTCTTGACTAACGATGGTGAATTAACTTACTATCTCACCCACCCCCGTCACATCATTCCTAAGACATATCAAGTCTTGGTAGCAGGCTCACTTTCGTCAGCAGTCTTGCGACAGTGGCAGCAGGGAGTTATGTTAGAAGGTCGAAAGACGTTACCCGCTCAGGTAAAATTTCTTCAGCGTTCAGATGTCCAGACTTTGTTAGAGGTGATTCTCATTGAAGGGAGAAATCGCCAGATTCGCAAAGTTGCAGAACAATTAGGGCATCCAGTGCTACAGCTTCACAGAACCGCGATCGCCACTATCCAAGTCGATCGTCCTCCTGTACTGAGTGGCCAATATCGCCCTCTAAAAAGTTTTGAAGTCCGTTTGTTGAAAGACCAATTTGACCTAACATCGATTAGGTTGCCAGCAGAGATCAAGGAGCAGAGCGTATGAATAAGCAAGTCCTCCAGGCAAACCGAGAGCAAGCAGAACGGCTGGCAGAGTTGGGAATGCGCTTGGCTCAGTTACGTCAGCAGCAAGAAATTTCTCTCGAAGCAGTCGCTCGGATTACTCGCATCCAGCCCAGACTTTTGAGGGCGATTGAGGAAGGCAATCTCAACATTTTGCCTGAGCCTGTCTACATCCAAAGTTTTTTGAGACAGTATGCCGACGCGATCGGACTGGATGGCGTAGAGTTTGCGAGTGCCTTTCCGACTCGGTTTGGTCTGCCCGAAATTCGTCCTTCGTGGCGCAGTTTGCCGGGGGCCCAGTTGCGTCCAATACATTTATATTTGCTTTATATGTTTTTGATCGTCTCTGCGGTCAACGGTCTTTCTTATTTTCTTAATCGTTCGTCAACTCAGGCGCAGCTACCAGAAGTACAGCGATTGCAGGCCGCACCAGGAACGGCGATCGGGCCGGCCAGTCCAATGCGAAACCCAACGACTCCGGTCGCCAACGTAGCCGCCAAACCTGGAACGCAAAAGCCCATTCGAGTCGGGTTAACACTAACTTCTCAATCCTGGGTGCGGGTAGTCGCCGATGGCAAAACTGAGTATGAAGGCGTTTTGTCGGAGGGCGCTCAAAAGACCTGGATGGCTGAGAAGCAGGTTGTCGTACGCGCAGGAAATGCAGGAGGCGTGATGGTCACTTACAACGATAGTCAGGCAAAACAGTTGGGTCAGCCCGGTGCGATCGAAGAAGTCGCCTTTCCGCCTGATCCCCGCTTTGCTAATTTGCCGCCCGTAGTCAATGAGATGAGCGTAGATTCACCCGATCGCGCCTTTTAGACTGGTCGAAACAATCCTGGTAACTAGGTAACTAAAGGTCGCAGCTATCCGAATAAATTCCGTCTTCGCAAACTCAAGATTCCTGAGATCTTTGAATTTGCGGTGGCGTTTGTTCGCCTGTCAGGGGGTTCAACCGTCATATCTAGTGACTGTTTGCCGCGATCGCTTCGATACAGTCTGGCTGATCGTGAGTGGGGCGATTGACCAGGGGACTGACCGCATAAGATTGCATCGCTTCTGATTCATAAGGGCGAAGCAGGGCTTGTAAAGCGTCTGTGTCCTGATTTTGGGGATCGAGCCAGCGATCGTAATCTTCGGGGTGCAGCATCACAGGCATCCGATCATGTACCTGACTCAGAAGTGAATTGGCATCGGTTGTCAGAATGGTGCAGGTCTGCCATAGATCGCCCTCTGGGGACGACCACTGCTCCCACAAGCCAGCAAATCCAAACGTCTGACCGTTTTCTAACCGAAAGTAAAAGGGCTGCTTCTTGCCCTGGGTTTTCTGCCATTCATAAAACCCGTCTGCCGTGATTAAACAGCGTCGTTTTTTGAAGGCTGATCGAAAGCTGGGTTTTTCGGTGACGGTTTCCGATCGCGCATTGATCAGTCTCGCGCCGATTGCCGGATCTTTTGCCCAAGTGGGGATCAGGCCCCAGCGTAAGGCTTTGAAGGTACGATCGCCCGATTCGCTCAAGATTGCCGGAACGGTTTGCGTCGGTGCAATGTTGTAGCGGGGTGTCCAGTCAGGGATGTCTTCGAGACCAAAGGCGGAGGCGATCGCTTCACCTGTCAAGCTTTGAGTAAATCTGCCACACATAATTAAAAAAGAGGTTGGTTAAAAAAGAGGTTTAAGAAAACGACTCAAAAAACTTGTGCAAAAAAGGTAACGAGCCAAGCCTGACCCATTACCTGATAACTAAACCTATAGAAGAGAACAATCCAATTAAACGCTCTGAACCTGTTGTTTGAACTTACTTAAAGTTGATTTTTTGCGTATCTGCGTGATGCTTCACCTGAGAAACCACATTGTAGGCATGTTCGCCGGGTTCTTCGCGTGCATCAACATTGCCTTCGGTAGACCCGCCGATCGCTCGCCACTGAGCCAGTCCGCCTTTGATTTCTGCAACGCTCTTAAATCCAGCTTCACGAAGTAGTTGAGCAGCCTGAGAAGTTTCTTCAGCGCTGTTTCCGTAAACGTAGATATCGCGCTTTGACTCCAGATTCTTTTGCGCCATGTCCACCAACTCACTCAGGGGGAAATTCATTGCGCCCATGATTTTGCTGTCGTTGAACGCTTCACGGGATCTGACATCCAAAATCGTCAGAGCAGGTTCGCCCCACTCTAAGCGCGACTTGAGATCATGAACTGAAGACTCTTTCTTCAAATCTGGGGGCGTAGGCGTGACATTAGGGAGTGCGTCTTTAGCGTCTTTAATAAGATCTTGTGGGTTTTTCATAATTTCCTCTGTGTCTAATCAATTACTCAGAAACTTTACTGAAAAAGCGATCGGGATCTAATCTTTCTCAGGTGAGAGGAAGTGATTTTCTTTAGGCATAAATGAGCGCGATCACGACAGATCCCCAACTTCAAAATCAGGGATCTGTACCGTTAATTATTCAGAATCACAAGCCTGCTGATCTGCGGTTAGTTAAAGCTTTGAGTTCGCCACGGAGTCGGATCAACTGACAATCCTTGAACGTAGAATCCCCAGTGTAAATGCGGGCCAGTCGCGGCACCCGTCCCCCCTAGGGCGCCGATCGTTTGTCCAGCTTTGACGAAATCGCCTTCTTTGACGTTGATGCGGCTCAGATGGAGATAAATGGTAGAAACGCCCTGACCGTGGTCAATTCCAACACAGTTCCCGTGAATTTTGAAGCCGTTTGCTTCTCGTCCCACTAGCGCCACTCGACCATCCGCAGGCGCGATAATGGCAGATCCAGAGTTGCCCGCATAATCCACCCCCCGGTGATAGTAGTCCTGAGCAAACACGCCATTGTAGTAGCGACGTACTCCATACCCTGTGGTCGTTTCACCATTGTTGGGCCGCAGAAACTTACCTGACCAAAACTTTTGAGGACTGACAATTTTTTTGAATTCATCTACGCGATCGAACTCAAAATCGGTGCCGTCGTCACCTTTGCCCGGTGGAAGCCAGATGCGCTGCGTGGGAAACGATCGCTTCTTTAAGTTGACCGTCAAATTTTGAGTTTCACTGCCATCAGTGACCTTAAGAGAGAGGCGACCGGGACGATCAAGGGGAGTCGTCGGTAAGAGGGCGCGAAATTTCTGACTTCCGACCGCAAAGGTGGGATAGGATTTGTTCCCCAGCGTCACCGTCGGCGCAGCGCCTTGAGACTGTACCAAAACCGTGAGCGTATCGCCCAATTGAGGGTTAGCAGGTGTGATCTGAGCTTGTAGAGCGCGAGAAGGATGGGCAATCAAAATCGTCGCGATCGCCACACAGCCAGCCAAAATCACTTTTACAGGCGTTGAAAGTTTAAGTAAATTGAACATTCGTGGTGTGAGGAGTTGAGAAGAGGTGACTCAGTATCAGATTCAAGTCATTCTAGAATTGTTTCTCTCTAAAGTTGCATCATCCGCAATCTCGTCTAGAAAAGTTCAACAGTCTGTACGACTAGAGACGGTCGATCGCCCCCTGCATCCCCTAAACTTTTTCTAGCCTCAAGATGGATTCGCATGAAAACATACGACTGGATTGTAGTAGGCGCAGGCATGACGGGAGCCGCCCTCAGCTACGAACTCGCCAAACAAGGATTTTCAACCCTACTTTTAGAGCAGCACGATCCCCTCCAGGGTGCGACTCGCTATAGCTATGGGGGGCTGGCATTTTGGTCAGGCACGACGGACTTAACGCGCCAACTGTTTGCCGAAGGCATTGAGATGCACCGTCAGCTATCGGATGAGTTGGACACAGACACGCAGTTTCGAGAAATGGATTTGCTGCTGACGATCGCCGCCCACAACGATCCCCAAAAAATGGCAGAAAATTACACTCCGTTTGCCATCCCACCTCAGTTACTCACCGTTGACGAAGCCTGCGAATTAGAGCCGCTACTGAATCGAGAGGCGATCTCCGGTGCCCTGACGGTCAAACATGGACACATTGAGCCAGAACTGACGACTCAGGGCTATTGTCAAGCCTTTCAACAATTGGGCGGAGACTTCAAAATTGCTCACGTTACAGGGTTGGTGAGAACCGGGGATCAAGTTTCTGGCGTGACGACTCGTGATCAAACCTTTCACAGCGCCCATGTCGTCATGTGTGCAGGAGGAATCAGCCGTCAACTGCTCAAAGAAGCCGGGATCAGGGTTAAGCAGTTTTTTACTCATGCAGAATTAATCGAAACGCCGCCTGTCGAAATCAAGCTTCGCACTCTAGTCATGCCTGCCGAAGGAGAGCGCTTTCAACTCGAAGCAAAATCGACCCAGCCCACCGTCGAAGACTTATGGAACGAACTCGGACACGAGCCAACGCCAGCCATTCTCGATGCAGGAGCCATCCAGTTTCTCAACGGCACAATTCGCCTGGGACAAGTCAGCCGCACTTTAACTGATCCCCATGCGGCGATCGACCCCCTTCAAAGCGAGTCCGATCTGAGAGCCAAAATCAGAACCATTCTCCCCACACTCGGCGACCTACCAGGAACCTGGCACCATTGTTTGATTGCCTTTAGCAGCGATCGCCTTCCTCTCATCGGCGCAATTCCGGGCACGCGGGGCATCCATGTCTTCTCAGGCTTTAGCAATCCGCTGGTGGTGGTTCCTACAGTCGCCCGACGATTTGCGGCTTGTATGAATGGAAAAACCGACGAGGCGATCGTTCAATTGTCGCCCGGCCGGTTTGATGAGAAGGTCGTGTGAATTTGATAAGATTCTTCACTTCGATATTCAGCGCTTCTGCCCCCAACCCCCATTCTGAAGGACTTTAAGACGAGAGTTCTAGTTCAAAGTCCCTGACTGGTGGGGGATTTAAGGGGCGAAGAAGGCTTGAACGTAGCGAAAAATTTCATCGAACCTACGTTAATGTCTAGAAGCTAAACTGCGTTCGGAAGCTGCCTACAAAGATCGTTGGATTGACTTCAAAGTTGTTGGGGTTGAAGATCGCGTAGAACGTCGGCACTACAGCAATATTTTGAGTCAACGGATAAAAATAGGACGCTTCTAACTCATACTGGGTGCCACCGTCGCCACCCCCCGATGCAAAGAATCGCCGCCCCCTTGTGATATCCATCGGCATCAAGAAAGTGACCGTACCCAACGCACCTTTTTTACCCAGATCAGGGAAGCCGACCCCCACCTGGAAGGACTGAGTTCTGACTCTTCCATCCACCGGATTCAGATCGATATTCGCGAAGCTGTAGCGCCCAAATACACCAATCCCAGGAGTCAGCGCCCAGTCAAAGTTTACGCCAAACATGTCTGCTGAGGCGTATCTCAGTCCACCACCAATTCCCCCCTCTGAGAAACCAGGGCCCGCATCCAGGTAGCCATAGGGAATGGGTTCTCCGATCGCTCCGCCCACCTGTCCGCCGTAGGCCTGAATGCGCGAGTGGTTGTATTGAAAGCGCAGGTTGATCTTATCGTTGGGCGAGAAGGTGAGTTCTGCTGATGTCGTGTTGGTGCCGCCAAACAAACCAAACTGGGGATTGCTCGACGTATTAAAGCCAAACTGAGCAGGCAAGAATTCAGTGTTTTCACCCAAATAGCCGAGCGCTAGACGAAACTGTTTGCCCAGATTGATTTCAACGACGGCTCCTGAACCCCGGTCGATCGAATTGGATTGAGTGCTGTTGGAGGTGTCAAAGCTGGCTCCCGAATTGAAGACAAAGTTAAAGCGATTGAAGTCAAAGTGACGATACCAGTTGATGCGAGGGCCAACGGTGACTTTGACATTTTCGCCCACCGGAAAGCTGTAGAAGAGATCGTGAATTACGACATCAGGACGACCGTTGACCGTTCCCGCTGATTGGTCAAAGAAAGGAACACCACTCGCATTAAAAAAGCCAGCCGACGCATATTGGTTGTAAGGAGAAATCGAGTTTCCAGCCGCCAACTGAGTCACCAGCAGATCTTTTCCGCTAAAGGAGGTGTTGAGGGTCAGCCAGGTTAAGAAGCCCATCGTGATGTTGGGGTCGGTGGCTGTTAGGGTTGTAGGCAGTCCTCCAGTTCGGGTTGCAAAGAATCGACCGTTCCCAGGATCGTTGGCTCCAGAAACGGGCCCTTCATACAAGACTCCGCGCCCGGCGGTCGCGCCTGTGATGTTGACCCAGACATTTCCTTGCAGCTTGGTGGTGGTTGAGAACTGCTGCTTTTCTAAGGTGGTGGCTCGCGCTTCGAGGGCATCGACCCGTCCGCGCAGGGTGGCCAGTTCTGCGGCAAATTCTTCTTGCAGTTTTTGCAGCGTCGCCAGATCTTCTTTTTTGACGAGATCTGCGGTGGCTGCGGCGATTAATTCATTCACGCGATCGAGACAAGCATTCAACCCAGCCGCAAACTCATAGCGAGTCATGGCCCGATTGCCGCGATAGGTTTTGTCGGGATAGCCCGCAATACAGCCGTAGCGCTCAACCAGCGACTGAAGTGCCTGAAACGCCCAATCTGTGGGGCGCACATCGCCCAATTGAGACACCGAAGTCACCTGCGACATGGGGGTTTCTGGAGTCTCTTCGGCTTGATCTAAAGAGGCAATGCTTTCGATCGCATCCAAACTTGAGCTTGTGGGAACCGTCGCATCGGCAACTTTGAGCGGAGAAGCAGGAGCAACCGCAGTCTGAGAAGAATCAGCAACCACCAGATCAACTTTCTCTAGCAGATCTTGGGTATCAGTCGGCTGCGCTGCGAAACCGATCGTAGAGTTGGATACCACTAACGTCGCCCAAACGACTGGAGAAAGCAGCAAGGGCTTCCAGAAATTAGACTTACTCAACATACAGCCTCACACCTATCCGAACATAACTTTGGTGTGTATCGTACCAAACAAGTGTTGTCGAGACTGTAACTTTGTGAACAGAAAAAAGTGAGGAGTGAGGAGTGAGGTGTAAGGCGGAAGGAGTGAATGCAGAAGAGTGAGGGGTGAAGGTGGAAAGCGATCGCTTCATTCTCCATCACCCGCTTTTGAGTCTTACTTTTCTTTTGCCTCCAGGGTTTCTAGCCGACTTTTTAGGGTCTGATTGTCTTTTTTTAACTGATCGAGTTCTTCGCGTAGCTGTTTGACGGCTTGATCGGCACCTGCATTTTTTTGGACGGTTTGGATCGACTCTTCGGCAATGCGGCGCACTCGGCCGTCGGGAGTCTGGTCAGCCAGAGATTGCAGAATGCCGATCGCTTTGGTCGTTTCCATCTGTCCCAGTCCAACGGCTACTGCCACTTGAGTCAAGAAGAAGGTTTCGCGTGAGAGTTCTTGAAAGCGAGACAAAATTCGCTCTAAGTTGAGATTGCTCTGTCCGCTCGAAATCGCTCCCAAGGCTCGAATTGCCGTTAGACGCAGCGGTTGAGGAACGCCGATCGCCGTATATTCCAGCACAAGATTTAGCGCTGATTCTGAGGTTTTGAGTTGGCTGAGGGCACCGATCGCCCCTGATCTGACCACTTCATTCCAGCCCTGACGCTCTTTGAGAACGGTTTCGATCAGCTTCAAAAGGTCGTCGTTTAACTCGTCGGAGGTGGCGACTTTACCCAAACTTCTCAAGGCGGCCGCTTCGACGTAATAGCTGGCATCGCCTTGCTCAACGGTCGATTTGAGCGCTTTGTAGCTGTCGGTTGCTTTGATTTGGGCGAGACTTTCGACGATCGCTCTTCTCACTCGCGCATCTTCATCCAACAATCCGGTGAGTAGTCCTTGTAAAGCCTGGTCAAGCCGAATGGCAGCCAAACTTCTGGCAACTTCTGAACGCACTCCCCAAAAGCGATCGCTCTTTAGCGCTTCTGACAGGACTTTGACGACTTCTAACCCGCCTTTTTTGGCCAACGCTTCCGCCGCATAAATTCGCGAAACGGGGTCAGGATCATGCTGAAGTTGGGCTTTGAGTTCTGAAACTGGATACTCCAATTCGACCGTCTTTAGATAGGAGTTGCCCACATCAAAGCTGACAAAATCAGGCTTTTGTTCGAGGGGGAAGTAGAAAGTCTGTTCGCGATCGTGAATCCGAACCGGAAACGTTTTGAGTTGAGCTTCTGGCTGCCTCTCCTCACTCCTCTCTCCTCTCTCCTCACCTCCCACAAATCCAAATCCGATTGGAATCTTGAGATCAAACAATTCTTTGGTTTCGCCTTCTTTGACCTGAGTCTGCGTCACTGTCACTTTGGCGAGATTGCTGTCACCATCCCAGGAGTAGGCGATTTTGTAGTCAGGATGACCGCCTCGAAAAACGTACTGATCAAACAAAAATAGTAGATTTCGTCCTGTTGATTTCTCGATCGCTCTCAACAAATCCACCGTCTCAACCGTTTTGTGAGCGTTGTCGTGCAGAAAAGTGGCGATCGTTTTCCAAAACAGGTCGTCTCCCAACTCAGTGCGAATCATGTGATAGACGCAGGCACCCTTTTCATATAAGTGACGATCGTAGAGTTCGATCGCTTCTCGATAAATGTGGGTGACGATCGGGCGACGGTAGCGAGACGCATCTTCATCCAAATAGCTGCGGGCTTCTCCGAGCAAATAGTAAGCAGCCGTTTCAGCATCGTATTCATGGTTCATCCACAGCACTTCGGCATAAGAGGCCATGCCTTCTTTGATCCAGGCGTGTGACCAATGCTTGATGACGACCAGATCGCCAAACCATTGATGTGCCAGTTCGTGAGCCACCAGCGTCTCGGTACTGCGGTTGTCGATCGCCGCCCGTTCATCTAAAAGACAGCGATCGGTGAGCAGCGTGGTGGACGTATTTTCCATACCACCAAAAATAAAGTCATCGACACAAACCTGCGCGTATTTAGGAAACGGATAGGGATAGCCATAGGTTTGACTAAAAAACTCAATCATTTGCGGCGTTTTGCCCATGCTGATTTGAGCTTGCTTTTCTCGACCTTTTTCGACGTAATAGGTGACGGGCTTGCCCTTCCACTCGTCCTTAAGTTCCGCAAAATCACCCACCGCCAGTGTCATCAAATACGTTGGGTGAACCTGCTTTTGTAGCCAGTGATAAATTTTGCGATCGCCCTCCAAATCGACGCTGATCAACTCACCATTAGAAATCGCCGTATACTGCTGCGGCACACTCACCCGAATCTCGGAAGTCGTCAACTGCCCCGGATAGTCAAAACAGGGAAACCAAAAGCGAGAATCTTCATCTTCGCCCTGAGTCCAAACCTGCACAGGCTTTTGAGGATAATGCTCGTCAGGAAGAACGAAATAAATACCCCGCTGAGGCTTCTCGACGCTGTAGAAAATCGCCACCTCGATCGCCTCTCCTGCCTGAGTCGGCTGCTTGAGACGAATGTGTAGCTGATCCCCGTCATAGTCAAACGGCTGCTCAACTTCGGACACTTTCACCGTTTGAATCTCAAGATTCACCGCATCTAAGGTCAGGCGATCGATTCCACTTCTTACCGGATTGAGCCGCGTTACACAAGTGCCCTGATAGCTCTGATTGGGAATATCCAAACTCAAATCGAGACAGATATGCTCCACTTGACCGGGACGATCGGGATTGTAGTGAGGTCGTGCGCCGGGCAGTTCAAAGGACTTGTGACGACTGTCGGCATCAAAATAGGAATTCAGCATGATGAATGGAGCAACCTTAAAGGTTCAGTGAGAGACGGATTCAGTAAGAACAAGCATAAACTCGTTATGACTATGGACAATATCAAAAAACGGATGGAAAAGCTGTGGAGAAAAAAGTTTTTACCCGCGCCTTCACTCAGTTAGGATCGTGAACTGAATAAGATCGATGATTGCCTGGTTGCTTCGCCCCCTAAATCCCCCATTCTGGGGGACTTTGAGAAAGCAGACATTCTAGAATTTAAGGCAGTTTCGCGGTTCAAAGTCCGCCAAATTTGGGGGATTTGGGGGGCAGAAGCCAAATTAAACGACGCGAAACCGCGAGAATTACAGGTTGTTTAATTCACGATCCTTAGCAGACCAGCTTGAGATTAGACTCCTCCCAAAAGAGCCGCCAACAGCGCTTTCTGAGCGTGCATCCGATTCTCTGCTTGATCCCAGAGCTTTGATTGTGCGCCCTCCATTACGCCTTCGGTAATCTCTTCGCCGCGGTGAGCCGGGAGACAGTGCAGCACGATCGCATCCTTATCCGCATAAGTCAGCAAATTTTCATTCACCTGATACGGCTGAAAAATCGGAATGCGGCTGTCTGCGAGATCTTCTTGCCCCATGCTGGCCCAGACATCGGTGTAGAGAACTTGAGCGTCTTTGGCAGCGGCGATCGGGTCGTTGGTTAACATAACTTCTGACTTTCCGGCAGCGATCGTTCTGGCTTGTTGGACGATCGTTTCACTGGGTTGATATTCCGGCGGCGTGGCAATCCGCACATTGATCCCCGCCAAAGCACAACCCAACATCAGAGAATGCGCCACATTGTTGCCATCGCCTAAATAAGTCAGCGTCAGCCCAGCCAGCGAACCAAATTTTTCTTGCACCGTTTGCAAATCCGCCAAAATCTGACAGGGATGTTCTAAATCAGTCAGCGCGTTGACGATCGGAATCTCCGCATACTCAGCAAACACCTCCAGATCTTGATGCTCAAAGGTACGAATCGCCAAAATATCGAGGTAACGATCGAGAACTCTAGCGGTATCAGCGATCGGTTCACCCCGGCTCACCTGAATCGAACTCACATTCAGATCCAGCACTTGCCCACCTAGCTGATAAATTGCCACCGAGAAACTCACACGAGTCCGAGTAGACGCTTTGTAAAACAGCAGTCCCAAAGTTGGCGCATGACCTTTGACCTGGCAAACAGGATTAATTTTTCCTGCCTTCATTTGGGCGGCAATATTTAACAGTTCGTGCAGTTCATCTGCGCTCAAATCGACCAAACTCAACAGATCTCGTCCCTTCAATTCGCTCATGCCCATCCTCGGTAGTTGCCAAAAAAACAAAAAATCTTGCACCTCAAACTGGCACAAGCAAATCATCTTAAAACCCTACCAAATCTGACCCAGTTAGCCTAGTTTTTTTAGGGATGAAGGAGGAGGGATAAAAGGGTTGTTCGGATCGATTTATAGAGTCCAACGTTTCTCGCCGAATTTTTAGCAGCCTACTTCTCATTGAGAAACCATGAAGAACGAAACCGTTTCCAATTCATCCCTCCTCGCGCAGCGGATTACCCCCAAAGGGGGAACAGATCATCGAAGTTCTCCCTCCTCGCGAATGCGGGGCAAAGCCCTCCCTCATCCCTCATCCCTCCCTACGCCGCATTCCTCAGTTCTGCGGTTTTGACTGCAAGCTGCTGAGTCTGATCGCCTCGTTGGATCTGGACTTTGAGGGTTTGTCCGAGGCGGCTGTTTTCAACGATCGTTTGGAGTTGTTCTGCGGAGGCAACCTTTACTCCATCGATTTGGGTCACAACATCGCCTCGACGAATGCCTGCGATCGCCGCTGGTGTATTGGGCAAGACTCGCACCACAATCACGCCATTCAGTTCAGGAACGGTGAAGGGAGAGTTGGGATCGCTGTTGTTTTGTTGAGCAATTTCTGGAGTCAGCGTTGTCATCTGAACGCCCAGATAAGGATGAGGAATCTTTTCGCCCCGCGCCAACTGATCTTTAATCGACTTGACCTTATTGATCGGAATGGCAAACCCAATCCCCATCGCATCGGCTCGAATCGCCGTATTGATGCCAATCACTTCCCCGCGATCGTTTAACAACGGGCCGCCCGAATTGCCAGGGTTGATTGCCGCATCGGTTTGGATAAAGTCTAATCGCTTGTCAGGAATGCCCACCTGAGCGCTCGATCGCTTCAAAGTACTGACGATCCCCAGCGTGACGGTGTTGTCTAAGCCGAGGGGATTTCCGACGGCGATCGCCCACTCTCCGACATCAATCGCATCCGAATCGCCCAACGGAGCTATAGGCAAATTGGTGCCGTCGATCTTGACGACTGCCAAATCGGTCACTTCATCAAATCCGCGCACCTTGCCTTCAAACACTCGCCCATCTTTGAGCGTCACCGTCACTTTGTCTGCGCCATTGATCACATGAGAGTTCGTTAAAATTACGCCACTCTTATCGATCAAAAAGCCAGAACCCTGTCCCCGCAACCGCTCTTCTCTGGGCATCTGAGGAATGACCTCTTCGCCAAAAAAGCGCCGAAAGAAGGGATCTTCAAGCATGGGGTCAGTGGTTGCCCGACGAGTAATGGTTCGCTCGGTGTCAATCCGCACGACTGCGGGGCCAACTAGCTTAACCGCCTCTGCCACAAAACTCCCTCGCTCGATCGCTCGACTCTTCAATGCGATCTTTTCTTGAGGCGCAACCGCTTGAGACGCAACCTCCGGAGTCAATTTTTCTTGCAGGGCGGCCGCTTCAGCCGAAAACTGAAGTCCGATAGCGCATCCCAGCGTCAGAAGACAGGTCAGCACAATGGCTCGAACTCGACGAAGAACGTTGAAAACCTTGGTGAATCGCATAGCATCAACTCATAGTGCAAACGAACAGTTGCAAAGCGATCGAGGAGTGATCCTCTGATCCCCACCTACAGTCTAAAGATTCTTGAGCGGGGGTCATCAAAGAACGATCGACAATTCTGTTTACAACAGTTAAATCTATTCTGCCAATTTCGGAGTAGACCTGGGTAACGGGTTAGCCTAGAAACCCTTTAACATCCATTAAGATCGGGAATACCCCTACAGACCCCTTCGCAAAAAACACCAATGACAACATCAGACCTTCCCCGCAGCGAGAATTTGAAAGATTCTGCCGATCAGACTCACGATCATGGCGCTTCTGATCATCCCCATGTCCATAGTGAGGAATCTGTCCGGCAGGTCGTCAATCGTCTGTCTCGAATCGAAGGTCACATTCGGGGGATCAAGTCGATGGTGCAGAGCGATCGCCCCTGTCCTGACGTTCTGGTGCAAATTGCGGCGGTGAGAGGTGCCCTCGATCGCGTAGCCCGCATCATTTTGGACGAACACCTGACCCAATGCGTCGCCCGTGCCGCAGAAGCCGGAAACATTCAAGAAGAAATCAAGGAGTTAAAAGCCGCCCTCGATCGCTTTCTAATTTAGCTTCACACTTAATTTGGCTTCACACTCCTACGAGAGGAAATCGCTACGTCAGGCAAAGAACAAGGGATAAAGCCAATTTCAACTCTTCTTTCATCCCTCATCCCGAAGCGGAACAAAGTTCTCCCTCCATCAAACCACTTCAAACAACTCCCTCAACTCCTTCTGAGGCGCATCAGGTTTGGCGACGATCTCTACAACTTTGTTGCGGGCATTGGCTTGAAAGACAGATTCCACACAGACTTGAGCCACCTTAGTGCGAGGAATACTACCATCAAACAAAGTGTCTGCCGAGGATAGCACGATCGCATCTGCGTTATCTTCATTCTTCAGCCCACCAGGACGCACAATCGTATAAGTCAGCCCGCTGTTTTGCAGATATTCTTCTGCCTGCTTTTTCCAGACGAGAATCAGCCAAAACAAATTTAATGGGTGAAAAAACTTTGAAGTACAAAGCGAAGTCACCAGGACAAAATGTTCGATTTCTTTGAATTTAGCGACATCAACGAGGTTTTTTGTGCCTTCATAATCCACTTTGTAAGGGCCCGTGGGATCAAAGCTGGGACGGGCACCCGTGGCACAAAACACAATCGTACTGTCTCCCATTGCCGAGCGCAGGCTTCCTGGATTCAAAACATCCCCAGTAACTAGCTCGATTCCGGTTGGCAAGACCGATCGGGCTGTTTGCGGGTCGCGTACCAATGCTCTTACGGGAATGCCGCGATCGATTAGTTGTTGAACAATTCGCCGTCCCGTTTCTCCGGTTGCCCCTGCGACAAATGCTTTCATAAACAGTTTTCTCTCAATTAAGCTGATTGCACATTTATCAATCTAATCGCTATCCTGTCATCTGGTTTAAGAAGGAGGCGATCGTCAACCGCCTTCAAAACATGGCTCAAAAATGACTCAACCTAAATTTGTGACTCAAATCATTCCCAGATTTCTCACGCTGTTTTAAGATACATTGCGTAACGTTAAATCAAATTAAACCAAACTACGTAGAACAGATCTCAGTAATCCGCATCACTACCGAGCTTTCACCGGACTTGAAGCCTGGATCTGCAAAAACATTCAACCTCCTGGGAATTACCGTATCCGCAATCACCGCAAACAATTGCCAATAAATTTAGATTGTATAAACTTTCGGGTCTGAAGCCAGATCGCAGTGAAGGAATCAATATCCTGGGGGAACTTTGGACTATAGACCCACGGCAACTTACGCAAGAGAGTGTCCATGCAGTCCCATTCGACCGATTCACCGAAGCTTCGCATCGTGAGCCGTCCAATTGCTCAACCTGATGCAATCCCATCACTTGACCCTTCCCAGCCAGGAGACGCAATCCCCAGCGTGACCGAGCCAACCCAATTTCACAGCCACTTTGTTGACAGCATGGAGATGTCTGCTGACCCCAAGACTGTCGCAGAATATTTGGATGCTCATCACGGTTGGTTTCGACGCTGTGCCCATCCGATGCAGGTGGATGCGATCGGGCAAAATAGCTATGCGCTGACGATCGGCAATTTTGGGGCGTTTGGCTACGAAATTGAACCCAAAGTCGGCTTAGACCTATTGCCCCAGCAAGAAGGCGTTTATCGGATCGAAACGGTGCCTGTGCCCGATTATGTGACCGCTGGCTATGAAATCGACTTTCGAGGCGCAATGGAGCTAGTCGAGCTTTCTCAAGTCCAAGCATCTTTCAAGACGACACGAATCCAGTGGCAGTTGGATCTGCTTGTCAGCATTCAGTTTCCCAAATTTATTCATGCCCTCCCTGATCACTTGATTCAAAAAACGGGCGATCGAGTGCTAAAACAAGTCGTTCGACAAGTCTCACGACGGCTCACTCACAAGGTACAAGAAGACTTTCACACATCGAGAGGCTTACCTCTACCCAAGCGTTCTAGAAAATGGATTTAGGCATTAAATTTAAGCCATTAAAAACCCCCAACAGATCATTGGAGGGTGTCCTATAAAACTCCTATAGAAAAGACTCAGTACCTACCAACCTTTCTCAGACTGACTTAAAACGTATTCAGCGACAGCTTCTATCTCGTCATCCTGAAGACGACCTTTAAAGGAAGGCATTGCGTTTTTGCCGTTTATCACCTGAGTTCTAATTGCTGCTAGAGAGTTCATACTGTATTTCTCTAGCGCTTCTTTCCTTAACGTTTTGTTGGCGATGATGACGTTGTTACCCCCAATGTGGCAAGCCGAACAGTTGGCGTTGAAGATTTGCTGACCGTCCGGTTTGAGGGCCCAGGCAGGCTGAGTGAAGGTAAAAAGCGCGATCGCCAGCAACAGAATGGGCAGCAGTTTTCGCAAGGCGGTTCTCCCCGATTCGGTGATGATTGTAGGCTGAATGTTTGTGGCAAACCTATTCTATGACCTTTGTCAGTGGTTTTTGATCAGCCTAAACAACCAACTCTAGTAATCAACCCAGCAAGAAGGAGAACCTGAGATCGCAAAAAACTAGCCCGCAACGACAACCTTTCCAACCATGCCAGCACCGCGATGAGGCAGGCAGAAGTAAGAGTATTCGCCCGCAGGTGCGTCAGCAGGAATGGTCAACTCAAAGGATTTACCAGCGCTCTCTAGCCCTTTGTGAGACAGTTTGTCTGCCAAGTCTTTGCTGCCACCGGGAATTTTGGAAACGTCAAACACCACATTGTGAGGAGGTAGCGCGCCAACTTCCCACTTGACGACATCACCAGGCTTGACGCTGACAACTTTGGGTTCAAAAACCAACCCTTTGTTAGTGCCCATCTTCACGGTGTAGGTTTCAGCAGATGCGGGGTTAACTGCGACAAATAGACTGCCAACCACTAGGAGAATGGTGCAGAAAGCCAGGGAGAGACGCTGCGTAACGGAAGCAATTGATTTCATAGATTTCTCTGGAATACGAATATTTTCCACTTCTCTCTATATTTTACAACCTGGCGGACTCTACTTTGACAAGCAGTCAAACTTCTCTAAAAGGTATTTTTCAAAGGGTTTGAGAGATTGTTACTGGGAGACGATCACACCATTCCATTCTCAAGGAGTGATCTCCGTACCGCACTGGTTCAGCAATGTGTCAAGTTCTCTCATGACCTTCCACGGACTTTGCCCCCGAAGGGGAGCCACGATCGCCGCCTCATGAGGATTTCTACCCATTTTTTTGACGGTGGCGATCGCTAATCGAGTCGGCAAGCCTCGTCCACTAACCAACCAGGCCGCCAGCACCTGTCCCGTTCTCCCAATGCCGCCCCCACAGTGAACAACAACCTTTTCATTTTGTTGGTCAGCGACTTTGAGAAAGGGCAGGATTTGCTGAGTTAGCGTCTCACGATCAGCCAGTTGAAAGTCCGCGATCGGACTCCAACAAACGCGATCTGTGCCAAATTCTTGCTGATAAGCCTCCAACAGATTTATCGAGAAGGGGGTTAATTGCGCTGTAGGCAGCAGACAGCAAACTCGCTGAATTCCTTGATTTCGCATAAATTCCAACCACTCGCTAACGTTCTGCTGAGAGTGGCCAGGTCTTGCAGCCCCAAAAACGATCGCCTCTTGTTCTCCAGCAGCCGCAAATCTGTATGGACTCATCATTGTTTCTCCAACAAAAAGAGAAGCCTCTGACAGAAACTTCTCTCCAGTTAAGCTCAAAACTTAAGATTTAGAACTGCCCCAAACTATCTCCCCATCCCGGTGCTTTTTGAGCAGCTCTAAGAATAAATCCAGCAACGCTTTCGACCTCAGCTTGAGACAGCCAGCTTGTGGGCACCTTGCGGCACTCAAACGACTCCTCACTTCCGTCATACAGCATTGGGGCGCGCATAAACTCAACCAGACTGGCGACCGTATCTCGCGGCGGCATCGCTCCTTGTAGCGCTTTGAGCGACAGTGGCACTTTAGGATTGGGCAGCGTTGCGCCTCCTACATGGCAGGTGAGACAGCTTTGCTCAAAAACTTTCTTGCCGCTGGCTAACTCCTCTGCGGAAAACAAACGGCTATTGCCTTGATGGTCTAACTCCAAAGAAACGGGATCAATGACTTTGAGGTAATTAGTGACATATTTATCAGCAGCATAGGCAGGCAGAGTCACCATCCACAGACTCAGACAAGCCATCACTCCAGATAAGACGCGAACCCACGACGATCGAGACAGCATTCAACTCTTGTAGTAATGGTGTGTAAAAAAGCAGGCTCTTTTGAAATCGTTGCGATCAAGAAAAGAACCTGCCCTGACGAAAATCATCGCTTGCTTTTAGTAGTGGATTTTGCCACCGCCCCATTTGTCGCCTACGATCTTGGGTTGCAGCAAAACGTGGCCTGCGATTGCCACCAGATCATCCTGAGTCAAGTTACGCATTTCTGGAAACAGATCTTTGCTCTTGAGACTGGGGTGAATCTCTGAAATCTCAGTCGCGCCATCGTAGCTAGTAGGCACCTTCATGTAGTCAACCAGCGCCTCAATATTGTTACGGTTGGGAGTCGCGAGAGACAACGCTTCTGGGTCAAGACCCACGTTGGGATCGGTTTTGGTCACGCCGCCCGCATGACACTGAGCGCAAGCATATTGGAACAGTCGCTTCCCTTCTTTGACTTGCTTCAGGCTTAGCACCGTCGTATCGCCCGACTCATTGAGCGGCACAGTCCGAATGGCTTTATCGAGTTCTGCCGCGTTCGCGCTGGGGGCAAACACCTGAAAAGTAAAGAATACAGTGGCTACAGCAAGCCAGAAGTATCTTTTAAGCATGGTTCTCCTTAAATGTGGCTCGGTTATCAGAATCACAACACAACAAGCTGGCTCAATCGATCGCGCCCTCCACCCGCTGGCAAGAGGTGCGACAAGCAGACACATCTTTTAAGAAAGTTCACAACTGATTACATAAATCCACCGGGTTTCTCAGAAATGGGATTTCTCTGAAAAGGTCTCAATGGTGTGAAGTGGCGAAATTTAGATGATGTTTGCTGATGATAAAAATTGACCTCTTTAATACCAATATCATGTGAATGCCCCGATCCAGCGATGAATCTTAGAGATTGAGTATCTGGTGAGAGCAGGAAGCAGCTAAGCGAAGTGACGACAGATGGGAGAAAAAGATTTATGAAAAAAAGACATTGAGCGCTTAAGGTTCAGAAAAACTCTCGATGTCCTCTTCTATCAGTCAAATTAACGATTTTTGAATCTTTTCTACTTCTCACCGCCCAAGGCTAAAAACTTCTCTAAGCCGTGCTTAATCCGGCCCCGTTGTGCTGAGAGCCTTAATGCTAGGAAACTGGTTCATGAGATGAGAGGACGGAGCCATTGGTTGATGTAGTCGAATCAGTTGAGCGATCGTTTTCTTAAGCTGAGTGCGGGAGACGATCGCATCCACAAACCCGTGTTGCAGCAAATACTCAGAAGTTTGGAAATCATCGGGCAGCTTTTCTCTCAAGGTCTGCTCAACAACACGGCGACCCGCAAATCCGATCGTAGCTTTCGGCTCGGCCAGGATAATGTCACCCAACATGGCAAAGCTTGCAGTTACGCCGCCCGTAGTCGGATGGGTCAACACAGGCACATAAAGCAGGCGATTTTCTTGATGACGTTCGAGCGCCCCTGAGATTTTGGCCATCTGCATCAGGCTCAACATGCCTTCCTGCATTCTGGCCCCCCCGGAGGCGCAAACAATTACGACTGGAATTCGCTGCTGAGTCGCCCGTTCGATTAAGCGGGTTAGTTTTTCGCCGACCACCGACCCCATGCTGCCGCCCATAAAGCGAAAGTCCATCACGCCTAAAGCTAGGGGTAGACCTTCGATTTGCCCCATTCCAGTCTGAACGGCATCCGTAAGCCGGGTTTTTTCTTGTGTTTCACGAATGCGATCGCTGTAGGATTTACGATCTCGAAATTTTAGAGGATCAACAGGTTGCAGGTTTTCGTCGATCGCAACCCAGGTATTGGCATCAATTAGCTGACTGATTCGCTCATCGCTGTAGACTCGCAGGTGATGGTCGCACTCCAGACAGACCATTTGATTCGATCGCAAATCTTTGGTGTAAGTCAACACGCCACAAGCTTCACATTTTGTCCAGAGTCCATCAGCGATTTCTCGCTCTTGCCCATCAGGAGTCGTAGAACCTGATTTTCGGCGATTTGCAAACCAATCAAATAGTGACATAGCCAAGTTTTTTCCTCAAAGTGGATAACTGACAATTTTTGACCCAGATAGAGCGCATTCTTGGGTTTTAGCCCTCGAAGGGATGAGAACTAATTCCGCTTTTCTCCAGGTTTCTTTTTTCTTAAGACTGTGTGAAATTATCGCAGACAGTCGATCGATTTCAGAAATCAATCACACAATCAGCATTATAGGACGGTGCGATCGGTCACGAAACGTTGACTCAATCAGCATTGGTTATGTGAGAAAGGGAGCAATCTCTATGGGAGTTTGCAGAATGGGGATTTGCAGAAGGGTACGGTGGAGAACTCTAAACAGCAGGCTTTAACCAACAGACTTTAGCTGAGGGACTAATGTTCTTGATAAAGCTGTTGTTATTAAAAATTCGCCAAAAAATGGGCGGTCTTGCCCTTAGTTATTAACCTGGCGCTCAAGACTATCTAAACTTTGCAGCCCTTTCTCCGTACATGCATTAGGTCGCAGGGTTTTGTGGGCAATGGCTACCCCATCAAAAATGCACGCTCTATTATTGCCTTGACTTAGTAATCTTGACTTAGTAGTTCAGAGAAACCAACTGAACCAAGCATCTCTCAAATTACTGAGCACTTTTACGGTTCAATCTGCTGTTCAACAAAAACAATTACTAGCAAAAAGCTTTGCAGGATTTAGGACATTTGCTGCGTAGCAGAATTTTTGTAGCCAACCCATGTCGCTGCTTTTGGGTCAAGGTCGCTTTTGTAAACATCATCAATAAGAAGAATTGACCAATAAAGTTACTCTTTCAGTAGGTGGTTGTTTCTACGGGCATTTAGAATGTTAAATTGTATTTTTTATCACACGTTAATCGTAACAAAACATGGGAATCATGAAATCATCATTAATATGTGACTTAGGGAAGTTTACCGTTCACTTATGAATACTTTGCCCATTTCTCGCCTGGTGGGTTCTTCGGAATATCGTGCGATCGCGGATGACACACTCAAAGATGAAGACAACGCCGCCTGGATTATAGAGCTTGACCCAGAGATTCGCGAGCAGTGGATTGAGCGGATTCACTGGATTCGGTTAGCTGATCGTCTGGCAGAAAACGGTCTGATTCATTCAGAAAAATCTCAGTTTCAGTGGTTTTACGATAGCTGGAACTGGCTCAAAGAAACCGGAGAGGTGCAGCCCGGATGCCCTCACTCAAAACTTTTCTATCGAATGCGCGATCGCTGGTTTGAAGACTTATCTGACCCCATCGGTCATCTCTCAATTCAATCCTGGGATCAATACTTAAGCTCTCTAGCAAAGTATCATAAAGAACATCTTGTCATCAGTAGTTTTGACCAATTTGAGGGAATGCTAGAAGATTTGGCCGCCCCTTTCTTCCAAGTTTTGCCTTTTTTATCAGAGCATCAGTGGCACGCTGCGGGACAGTTTGGCACATTAGACCAGTTCTACAACAACTTGCGAGACCTGCGGGAAGATGCTGAACAGGGAATTTGCTATTTGCCAACAGAGCTACTTGATCGCTTTAAGGTCAGCCGAGCAGAAATTCTTAGCTTGCAGGCGATCGACAATCCGGGCTACCGTCCGATGATGAAGTTTTGGATACATGAGTATTTACCTCAGTTGCATCGCAAAGCCTACCCATTTATTTTGGCACCCGATCTGCATCCTTCCTGGCAAATGCTGCGAGATTGGTCACTGCATCGCTATCGGCGTATTGAGCGGATCTTTCGTCGTTGCGACTATGACTATTTGCGCTTTCCAAGACTGTATTGGCAAGAAGTCAAGCGAGATTTGGTGTTGATGCTGCCCGGTACGTTTGGGTCAGCGATCGAGAAGTCAGCTAAACAAACTTCTTATCTCAGCCGTACTAGCAAGCTGTTCCAGATTTCTGAGCTAACTCGCCTCTCTCATCCCAAAGACCCCACTGTAGACCCTGTATCCCCCTACACCCTCAATGCAGGCTAGAAAAAGTTGGATCTGGAGTGAGGCCTGGAAAGAGGATAGAGGCTTTATGCGCAATGTCCATCTACTGCCCGAAGCCCTTTGCACTGAAGAGGTGGACGGCTATTAGTAGTAGCTTCCTGATTTGCGATGGTAGACCGCCGTTACGCCCTTTTGCTCTAGCACTTTGCCGCTCTCGACCACTGCATAAAGTAGCCAGTGATCCCCACATTCCATTCGATTTTGCACAGTGCATTCCAGATAAGCCAGCGCCTCTGACAGCACAGGGCAACCGTTAGAAGCTTCTTGGGTGTCTACATCGGCAAAGCGATTTTCTCCAGGGGCAGCAGGCTTCATAAAGTGTCGTCTCAGGTTTCGTCCCTCTTTGAGAATGTTGAGGACAAAGCGATCGCCCGCATGATCCAGCACGCCATCTGCGTGATCTTTCGCGATCGCCACCGTCACCCCCGGCGGATTAAACGTCGCCTGTGACACCCAGGAAGTCAAAACTCCCGATGTCGTGTCACCTTGTTTGGCAGAGACGACACAAAGAGAGCCAACCACCCGCCCTAATGCTTGTTCTGTGCGATCGCTCTGAGCTTCGGTTGCCACTTGTCGAGGCACTCGCACCTTTTTCGCTTTCTTGAGCGCTTGAGCAAATTCTGTCCCTGCCAACTCGCACTGTTGCAACACTTCGTCGGTTGGCTTAAATTTGACGCGAATCGTTTCAAAGCCAAAGGGATAGCCCGCATCTTGTAGTTTGCTCTCGATCAGGTCGATCGCTTCTCCGCTCCAGCCATAAGACCCAAACACCCCAGCCAGCTTGTTTTTTGCCGCCGTCGAAAGCACGAGTCCCAGAGCGGTCTGAATTTGGGTTGGGGCATGTCCCCCCAGGGTTGGCGAACCGATGATGAAGCCGTCACACTGTTCGATCGCCGCCGTGATTTCTGCCGTGCCAGCAAATTCGCAGTTAATCGATCGCACGTCTACTTCAGATTGAGTTAGCCCTTTGGCGATCGCTTGTCCGGTCGCGGCGGTATTGCCATAGGCAGAGGTGTAGAGCAGGGCGACAGAGAGTTCTTGAGTCTTTTGCTGTTCGCACCATTGGCGATAGTCTAACGTGAGACGACTGAGACTGTAGCGCACGAGAGAACCGTGACCCACGCCATAAATCTTGGCAGGAAAATTGGCAATCTTATCAAGCGTCGCTTCGACCTGACGAGACTGAGCCGCATAGAGACAATCGAAATAATAGTGGCGATCGCCGTCTAGCTGTTTCCAGTTTTCATCAAAAATCGCGTCGTCGCAAATGTGAGCGCCAAACAGCTTATCGGTGTAGAGAATGCGCGTGGCGGGATCAAAGGTACAAAGTCCATCCACCCAGCGCGGTGTCGGCACAAACGCAAATCGCAACTCATGCCCCTTGCCCAGATCCAACACTTCCTCACCTCGGACAGCGTTGATTTGCAGGTCGCGATCGGGAAAGGCCGCTTTGAGCGCAATGGCCGCAGGTCTTGAACAGACGATCGTCAGTTGAGGAGCCGAGTCCAGCAAGACCTTCAAAGTAGCGATGCGATTGGGATTGACATGACCCAAAATCATATAGTCCAGCTTTTGAAAATACTGATGATCGTGGAGTTCCTTGAGAAAAATCTCTGTAAAAGAGGCTCCAGGCGGGTCAATCAGCGCCGTTTTTTCTGCCTGAATCAAATAAGAATTCGCCGTCGTCCCTTTTTGACGAGAATACTCAACTTCAAACTTGAGGCGATCCCAGGTGCGCGATCGTAACACCCGCGTATCTGCGCCAATTTCAGCAACCTGCACATCTTTAGGCTTGTTCATAAAAAGAAGAGGATGAACTTGATTGAGCTTCGTCAAGAGAGATGAGAAGGAGGGCGAGAGACTTTATTCAACTGAGAAAGAAGGCGTTGCTGAATGGAAGGATGCTCGTGAAGGTTGTCCATCCTTTCGCCCCCTAAATCCCCCAATTCTGGGGGACTTTGATTTTGAGAGAGTCTAAAGTTGAAGCGGCAGACGAAGCCTCTCTTAGAAATCTCCTCAGACCTCCATGCCAAACCATTTCATCCCTCACCCCTTTAGTACCTTTAGTAGTGGTTGCCCACTTTGCGATGGTGAACGGCAGTCAGTGCGTCTGCTTTGGAGACTCGGCCGGTGTGAATCGTGCTGTAGACGATCCAGTGATCGGTGCAGTCCATGCGGCTGACGACTTCGCATTCGATATAGGCCAGCGCATCCGCCAAAATGGGAGAACCGTTTGTCGCAGGATAAGTCTTGACATCGGCAAACCGATCGGCACCCGGCGCAAACCGTTTCAAGAAGTGGCGCATCAAGGCTTGATAGTTGTCTTCTTCGAGAACGTTGAGGACAAAGCGATCGCCCAAGTGCATAAAGGACTCGATCGCCCGATCTTTGGCGACAGCAATGGTGATGCCCAACGGCTCAAAACTAGCCTGAGACACCCAGGATGCCAGCATTGCACTGGAGATGTCGCCCTTCTGAGCCGTGATGATGTAGAGACCGCCACTCAAGCGACCCAGGGCTTTGTCCAATTCACCATCCAGCGACTTCATTTGTTTGACAGTGCGATCGCGGGTCAGCCATTGTCCCATGTCGATGCCTGCTTCGTCGCAGAGTTGATAAGTGGCATCGGTCGGCGGTTCTTTAATCTGAATCGGTGAGAATGCTTCCGTCAAGCCAATTTCCTGAAAGCGATTTCGCAGGGGATAAACAGACTCATCATCTCCGCCGCCTGCTTCAAACAAGCCCACCGACTGCTTGGAGTTAGTCGCTGCCAAAATCGTCCCCAAGGCTGCACTGGCATTGGCGGCAAATTCACCCGATTGAGGCGGCATCCCAATCACAACACCGCTCACCAACTCAACTAATTCCCTCACATCCTGCGGCTCAGAGGTGCGTAAGTCCATCATTTCAACCGCGACACCCGTTTTGGTAATGCCGTTAGAAATCGCTTGAGCGAGCCGATCGCTATACCCATAATCCCCAACGTAGAAGACTCCAACCGTCGTCACAGCCTTAGCTTGAGCCTGACTCCACTCGCGATAGCGTCCCACCAAATCTTGCAGGTTATGGCGAAGTAATGGCCCGTGACCTGTGGCGATCGTCGTGATTTCGGGCAAACCATCCATACGTTTAATAGCTGAGAGAACTGATCGAGCGTTGGGGCCCATCAGGCAGTCGTAGTAATAGCGAAATTCTTCTTCGATCAGATCTAGATCTTCGTCGTAGGTGTGATCGTCACAAAAGTGCATTCCAAAAGCGTCGCAGGTGTAGAGAACCTGAGTACTGTGGTCAAAGGTAAAAATGGTGTCAGGCCAGTGTAGATTGGGAGCCTGAACGAATTCCAGCGTGTGACCGTTGCCCAGATCGAGGCGATCGCCACTCTTGACCATTTGCCGCTCAAAGGGCTGATGCACAAAGCCTTCGAGAAACTGAATCGCAACTTTGGCAGCGACGATCGTAATATTTGGATTAAGTGCCAAAACGTCTTTGACCAAGCCGCTGTGATCAGGTTCGGTATGGCTGATGATCAGATAGTCGATGTCTGCGGGATTAATCAGCCCTGTTAATGTGTCGAGATAGAGGTCGCGAAACTTTTCGTGGGAGGTATCGACCAGGGCAATCTTCTCGCCTCGAATCAAAAAGGAGTTGTAGGTGGTGCCGTTTTGCAGCGCAAATTCGATGTCGAAGCGATCGCGATCCCAATCCAGCGATCGAATGACTGTCGTATCAGGCGCAATATCGGCGGTTTGGATCGTGAGTCGAGTTTGACTGCGGCTGGCGCTTGTGCGATCTGAAAGGGCGACCATAACTGCCTCCGTACCAATAAAGTTTGTAAACTTATGTTTCTCTTCAATCTTAATCTTCGCTTGAGAATTGCGTCTTTGTAAAGTTCCGATAGGCAAAGCTACTTATCAGCGAAACTTATCTATAAATCGTTTTCCAATCGTTAAGCTGGATGCAATGAGCGAGAAACCGACGAATCAGCACTGGTTAGCCTTAATTATCGGCAATTCTCGGCTGCATTGGGGTTGGTTCATAGATGACAATCTACAACAATCCTGGGATACATCGTATTTATCGGAGTCGATCGTTGAGAACTTAATTCACACCTCATTCGATTTTGCAAAATGCCAACTTGCTCCTATCAGCCTACCGTCGTCACCCGAACTCTGGATCGCTTCGGTCGTGCCACAACAGACTGCCCTTTGGCAAATCTATTCTCAGGTGAGAACGATCGCTCCCGATCAAATTTCCCTTCAAAACGCTTATTCAACCTTGGGACTCGATCGTACCTTGGCAATTTGGGGGGCCAGCGATTTATATAAAAGTCCAGTTTTAGTCATCGATGGCGGCACTGCATTAACGTTCACTGGGGCAAATGAGCAACGAGAATTCATTGGAGGCGCAATTCTCCCAGGGTTGCAGCTACAGTTTCGGGCGGTTCACCAGGCAACCGCAGCACTTCCTCTAATTGAAACCAAAACCTTAACAGATCTGCCGTCTCGCTGGGCAACGGGAACGATCGCCGCCATCCAAAGCGGAATTGTTTATTCGCTAATATCCACCATTCGCGACTTTATTGAAGACTGGCAGCAACAGTTTCCTAATAGCGCTCTGGTGTTGACGGGAGGAGACAGTGCCCGATTACATCACTACCTTGAGCAACGGTTCCCTAAGATGAGCAATTGCATTCTACTAGAGCCAAATTTATTGTTTTGGGGAGTGCGATCGGTCAGACAAGTTTTGAGCCGTTAGCTTCTGTTCAGATCTCGCTAGTGTGTCACATCTCCATTGGTACTCAGCTTTCTTTTGAGAATCTCTTCCATTTCTTTGAGATCTTCATCGCTTTGTGGAAATGGATACTTGGGACTGTTGGGATTTCCTCGGTTGATAAGGGCTTCGATCCCATCATCATCTTCCCGATGAGCCAATACATAAGCTCTCAATTCTTGACGATTCATTTTGCTAAAGTCAGGCTTCGTCATCGTTAAACCTCCATTGACCATCTGAAAAAATCAGAATTTCTAGGGGCATACACTTTCTACGGTAGCAAGTCACTACCATATCTTAAGAATGCGATCGCTCCGAAGGTTCTCTCGCTCAATGGCAACTTCTAGCCAACCTTGAATCGCATCTTGCAGCATTTCTAAAAGATCTTTGAATTGTTATGCAGCCCTGTTACCTCTTCAGTCTTTCTACGACTAACCGACGATCGCCATACCATTGACTCAAGTCTTGCTCAACTTCTTCAAGAATTGCGATCGCTTCCATAATTAACTTTGCATCAGCCGATGATAAAGTAAACGCTGACTCAACTCGTTCCCGATAGTTTTGTGGACAGAGCGCAAAGCTGTTGGCAATTGCTACTGCACCTTTCTCATTCAATAGGTACTCTTCATTGAGTGCAAATAATACTTGATTCATGCAAGCCACGCTACGAAAACAGCACCCTGCTGCATAAACAATATCGTTGCGTGTAACTGCCTTTTCCGCAATTGCCAATGAAAAACTAATTTCCCAGGCAAACCTATTAATCGTTGCTTGTTTAAGCTGAATCGGATAGGGGGCTGTCTTAGCCTTTAAACCTTTTAGATATTCATATGGATCGTGAAGTGATAGACAAATAGCAACTTCACCCATATAGATAGAGGATACAAAACCATGTGGATGTCCTGGTTGGTAATCGATCGTAATCTGTCCTGCATGACAATCATCAATAACACGACTAACCTGATCTAAATCACGATAGAGAAAGTCTACAGGTACACCTTCTATCTGTAGCCAACCACCTCCATTGATCCATCTTCCCCACTCACCAATTGAGGTGATTAAATTTGCGCGATGGCTATCATCGAGTTCAGAGGCGAGGTGATTGAGTGCGATCAGGTCAAGTGGGTTTTCAGGCGAGTAGTAGATTCCCAAATCCACATCTGACTTTTGCGTATGGTTGCTTCTTGCCCTTGAGCCACCTAAAGCGATCGCTGCAACTCCCTGAACTGTTTGCAAACGACTAATAACTTGGTGAACAAACTGAGGCAATTGCTGACTCATATCGACTGAAAATCTAAAACTTTAGAATACAAACTATCGACTGATTCTTGTGCAAAAAGTTCATCCTTCAATTTGAGGTAGTCTCCCCCTCCCAGATTGCAGGCCGCGCAAAATCGGGCGACTTCAGATGGCTGCATCTTTGATAAGAGAACTTGTAATCCTTCCTGCAAAATCTGCTGCTCACTCTTCACTCGAATCATCGCTACTATCTGCTTCCACACAGGCTTTACTCAGTCCAGCGTTGTCAATCCTTTGAAATAATCTTGTAGCTGTTGTCGATGGTCGTGAGAAAGCTTGCCTTCAGGAAGAGAATTGGAGTCAAACGCCTGCACATCTAAGACCTCGATCGTATCCTTGATTCCTATTTCTCCGCGCACCTCAACTTCGACGACGACACAGATTGAGTGAATTCGCGGATCGCGATCGGGCGAAGAATAAACCCCCACCAATCGGCGAATCTTGTCTACTTCTAGCCCCGTTTCTTCAGACAATTCTCGTTTGATCGCAGTTGGAATGTCTTCACCCCAATCGACCATGCCCCCTGGCAAACCCCACAAACCGTTGTCTCGACGACGAATCAAAACGATCCGACCATCCGGCAAAAGGGGAATAATGCTGGTGCCTGTGATGGGATGGCGAAAAATAATCCCAATTACAGTTTGAATAAAATGCCACGACCGACGCATGAGTTAAAACGCTATAGCAAATGGGACAGGCACACAGAGCAACCGTCTTTCTCTAAATACAGAATGTGAATCTAAGGGTAAAGGCATCCTGGAAATAGTCTAGGACTACGCTAAGTCAGTCAGAATTTGTGCCGCGTGATGTTCTGGTTTGACCTTTGTGTAAATTTTCTCGATCCTAGCATCTGGGCCGATGACAAAAGTATTTCTACTGATGCCCATGTATTCCTTCCCCATAAATTTCTTTAATCCGTAACTATCGTACTCAGCAGCCACTTTTCCACCCTCGTCACAGAGTAGAGGAAATGGAAGCACGTACTTAGTCACAAATTTTTGATGAGATTTTGCATCATCGGTGCTAACCCCCAACACCACTACGTCTTGAGCCTGATACTCTGCGTAAGCATCTCGAAAGCTACAGGCTTCTTTGGTGCAACCGGGCGTGTTGTCACGCGGATAAAAGTACAAAACCACTCGCTGACCTTTGAATTTGGACAACTGAATGAGATTGCCTTGAGTGTCAGGAAGCTGGAAGTCAGGGGCAAGGTCGCCAATTTTTAGGGGCATAAGGAGAAAGTTGGATTATTTTTTGTTTTTAGACTTCTTGTGCTTTGCCTTTTCGTCCTTTGCCTTTTCGTCTTTTGCCTTTTTGTCCTTCCCTTCTTGGTTCTTGCCGTTTTTCACCGTTTTTTTGGCGGCTTCTAGCGCCTTCTCGACTTGATCAAAGCCAGTGCCTCCGTGGCTGTTGCGGGCAGAAACGACCTGTTCCGGTGCGATCGCGCCATAGATATCTTCCTCAAAAGCAGGGTGCAGATCTTGCCACTCGGCGATCGACAAATCTTTAAGCAATTTATTGGACGCGAGACAGGTTTTGACAACCTTGCCCACCAGATTGTAGGCTTCGCGGAATGGCACACCTTTGGAGGCGAGATAGTCTGCAACATCCGTGGCGTTAGAAAAATCTTCATTAACCGCCTGGGTGAGGCGATCGACCCGAAACTCCAACCCTTCCTCAAATAAAATTGTCATCGCTTGCAGACAGGCTTTCACCGTTTTGACCGCATCAAACAGCGCTTCTTTGTCTTCCTGCAAATCCTTGTTGTAAGCCAGCGGCAGTCCTTTCATCAAAACTAACATCGCTTGCAAATGCCCAAAGACTCGCCCCGACTTGCCGCGCACCAGCTCCGGAACGTCCGGATTCTTTTTCTGCGGCATAATGCTCGAACCCGTCGCACAACTGTCCGTCAGCGTCACAAAGCTGAATTCTTGAGAAGCCCAAAGAATCACTTCTTCAGACAAGCGGCTCAGATGCACCATGATCAGACTGGCGGCGCAAAGAAACTCGATCGCAAAGTCTCGATCGCTCACCCCATCCAAACTATTGGCATACACGCCCGTAAACTCCAGTCGCTCTGCGGTGAAGTGGCGATCGATAGGAAAGGTCGTCCCCGCAAGCGCTCCCGATCCGAGGGGTGAAACGTTGACTCGCTGATAAATCTCGCCCAACCGCTGCCAGTCTCGCTGAGTCATCTCAAAATAAGCCAGCAAATGATGTGCCAAACTGATCGGCTGGGCCCGTTGTAGATGAGTGTATCCAGGGATCAGCGTTCTCACATTTTGGGCAGCCAGATCGAGTAGAACTTGTTGAAACGCTCGAAGCTGTTGGCGAATTTGTTGAATCTGATCTCGCAGATAGAGCCGAGTGTCAGTGCCGACTTGATCATTGCGCGATCGCGCCGTGTGCAGTTTTTTACCGACATCGCCGACCAGCTCTGTCAACCGCCGCTCTACCGCAAAATGAACATCCTCAGCCTCCGTTCCGGGTGAAAACGCTCCCTGCCGATATTCCTGGCGAATTTGCTCCAGACCGTTTACTAGCTGGGTGCCTTCTTCAGGGGAAATAATGCCCGTTTTGGCCAACATTTCAGCGTGGGCCTGTGAGCCAGTCAGATCATATTCAATCAGTTCAATATCGAAGTGAATGCTGGCGTTAAACTCAGCGATCGCCGGATGCAAGGCTGATTCAAATCGCTGACTCCAGGTTTGTGGCGCAGAGGGTTCTTGATTCAAGAGAATCTTCTCCAGAATGCGGATGAGTGATAGACATTTGACTATAGCAGAGGAACAGAAAAGGTTTCTACGTTAGTCTGTCCTCTGTCTTACGTCGTTGAAGACACTCCAGGAAAAAGTTTACGGATTTGGGACTTAGGACTCTGGACTCTGGACTCTGGACAGAATCAGATTTGGAGCCTTTGGTCTTTGGTCTAACGTCCTCAGTCTTTTTGGTCTTAGCCGTAGGTCGTAAAAGTTTTTACCATGTAACCGATCACCAGCCCAATCAAGAAGGCCCACACCTGTCCGGTTTTGACAAAGTGGGCCCAGGCCTTGCCGATGTCTCCTGCAAAATCGGGTTCTTTAAATTGTTGAGCCAGCACCATCCAATCGTCAGGCAGGGGCCAGTGCAGCGTTTGTAAGACATCTCCCCAATGACCCGCGATCGCCCCCAGACTGGTCAACTCTTGAACCATGTGAATGATCATTCTGTAAATCTCCTCAAGCAGCGTTTGCTATTTTATTTGCTTTTGAGGAACCTTCTACCACAGAATCGAGAAATGGGGCATGAATTGGCGAATGTAACCCGCTTTATCCACGCCCCGCACTCTAGTGAGTTCGATGAAATCCTTCTCGGTTACCGATCCGGGTTGCTCCCAAGATGAAGGACTTTGAACGAGAAATCTTGTCTAAAAGTCCCCTAGGATTGACAGCTTGAGGGGCAGAAGCCGTCAATAACGAAGCCAAACTTGATCGAACTAACCCTAACTGAGGAGTGGCATGACCGAGTTGGCAATAATCGCTGCCTGAGTGCGATCGCGCAGATTGAGTCGCCCTAGAATGCTGGCAACATGATTTTTCACCGTTCCCTCAGAAATGGCTAGGGATTGTGAAATTTCTCGATTGCTAGAGCCGGCCGCAATCAGTCTCAAAACCTGGCGTTCTCGTGTTGTGAGTTTGGTGAAGCCGGGGGGCAGCGTGGAATCACTCCGAGAAGCTTGAAAAGACCGACGTTGGGCAGAAAAGGTCAGGACTTTATTGGTAGGAGGAGTCGATTTCAAAGCGACCTCTGCTGAAGTCGATCTTGTAGAGATATCTGCTGAAGCAGATCGCATAGCGTTATCTGCCGAAACCGATCTCGTAGAGATATCTGCTGAAGCAGATCGCACCGAAGTCACACCCTCACCTCTAGCATCAACTCTAGCGAGAATCTTGGGTAGAAGCCCCGGACTCAATTGAGTGTAGCCTTTGTGGACATTGCGAACTGCACCCACCAACTCATCAGGAGACAAATCTTTGAGAAGATAGCCCGTCGCGCCAACCTTGAGCGCATTGGCAACCGATTCTTCGTCATCCAAAGTCGTCAAAACCAAAACCTGAGTGTTAGGAAAGCGCTCACAGATCGTCTGAGTGGTAGCGATCCCATCGATTCTAGGAACACAGAGGTCAATCAAAACCACATCAGGTTTAAGGGCTTCGACTTGTTGAATGGCGCTTTTTCCGGTGTTTGCGTCTCCGACCACTTCTAAGTCGTGCTCTTGTTCTAGCAAGGCTTTTAAGCCCTCACGAATGAGGTTTTGGTCGTCAACGAGTAATACACGAATCATGGGGTAAGCTCCGATCGATGAACAGCCGGGGGATTTCTGAACTCGAACTAGCTGAGTCCTTTTACAGCGAACACCTTTACATCATCAGTTGAAATCACTTCTTGTGGTGACGGATTATGAAGCACTGGGTTCCCTATTCGGGAAGATTTATGAGTTTTTGATTAAGAACCCCTAAATTTCTGGCGCTTCACGCTTGACTTCCTACCGTATGCTGAGAGGTTGGTAGCGGCTGAGGTCAAGATGAATGAGTGTATCAAAGCCTATTGAAAAACCTGTTTGGTGGTGGCGGCTGGGCTTGCTAGGTCTACTTTTGGCATCGTTGGGTCTGCGATTTTGGGGACTGGGACGGTTCAACACCTTTGTGTTTGATGAGGTTTACTACGTTAAATTTGCCCACAACTATTTGACGCAGACTCCTTTTTTTGATGGGCATCCGCCGTTGAGTAAGTATTTGATCGCCATTGGCATCTGGATTGGCAATCAGCTTCCGATCGGGCGTGATGCGGTCAATTCGCTGGGGGGTTCGGCGTTGTCTACCTGGAGCTACCGCTGGCTGAATGCGCTGACGGGATCGTTGATTCCGCTCGTAGTGGCGGCGATCGCCTATCAACTCAGTCTCAGACGCAGTTTTGCCCTGATTGCAGGATTGTTTGCGGCAGCGGACGGCTTGTTTTTGGTCGAGTCTCGCTATGCGTTGAACAATGTCTACTTGGTGCTATTTGGGCTGTTGGGACAGTTATTTTTTTTGATGGCGCTGCGAAGTCAGAAATGGCTGTGGTGGATGGGCGTGGCGGGCATCTGGTTTGGGGCGACGGCCTCGATCAAGTGGAATGGGCTGTGGTTTCTCTTGGGGGCGTATCTGCTGTGGTTTGTCGCTTGGAGCATTCGGCTGGTGAGACTTTTGCTGCAATTTCGACTAACCCGCAAGCGGCCGTCTCACATGGCAGATAGTTTTACCGAAACGCCGCTCGATCGCCTGACTCAGTTCAATCCAATTTCTTTGGGGGCGATGCTGGCGATTGTTCCTGCGATCTTCTACTGGCTGATCTGGATTCCGCATCTCCAACTTAACCCTGACGCTGGTTTTTGGCAGCTACAGCAGCAGATTCTCAGTTATCACGAGCGAGTGGGTAGTGGGGCGACCGTGCATCCCTATTGCTCGACTTGGCTGAGTTGGATTTTTATGATTCGTCCGGTGGCTTATTTTTATCAAGTCACGAATAGTTTGCAGGCCCCCATTCCCACAAGTGGAGCGGCCACCCCGATCGGGCCAGGCAGTGTGATCTATGACGTTCACGCGATGGGAAATCCTTTTTTGTGGTGGTTTTCGTCGGCGGCGATCGTGCTTCTCATCTGGGCCCTGATTGAAAACTTCAACAGCCTTTTTACCCCCACACGCAGCGGTTTTATCGCCCCTAACGAACTCTGGATCGTTTTGTATCTGCTGGTCAACTATGCGGCTAATTTGCTGCCCTGGGTGAGAGTGACGCGCTGTATCTTTTTGTATCACTACATGGGAGCGGCGGTGTTTGCCTCAATGGGGCTGGCCTGGCTGGTCGATCGCTGGCTCCGCAGCGCCATTCCTCGTCGTCGCAGTTTGGCAATTTGGACGATCGGGCTAATCCTCGTCGCCTTCATTTTTTGGATGCCCATCTACCTCGGACTTCCCTTAACGGAGTGGCAATACAAGCTGCGAATGTGGTTTCCGAGTTGGGTCTAGAAGGCATGAGGGAGAACTGCGCTGATCTGTTCCCCCTTTGGGGGTAATCCGCTTCGCGAGGAGGGAGGAGGGAGGAAAAATCTACCCTTCGTCTTTTTTGAAGAACACCGATCGATACACGGGTTCTCCTCGCTCTAAAGTGGAAGACTCGCGCTCAGTGGGGATGGCCATCGGATTTTCGGGCAGCCAACTCGTGTCTTGACGAACGAAAGCCGGATGGTCAGCAAATCGATCGACCATCTCAATCGCCACTTCTTCCACATCCGACTGCACAAACACCATTCCACCTGGACACAGATATTTAGCCACTTCCTCCACGACTTCTGGCTGGACAACTCGCCGCTTTTGGTGCTTGCGCTTAAACCACGGGTCAGGAAATTGAATCGACACTCGTTGCAGCGTTCCCGGTTTTAGAGATGACAACAGAGGATGTAGCGAATTGTTGGCATTGCAAAACAGATAGTGCAAATTTTGTAAGCCTAATTGGTCGCGATGGTCGATCGCCTGTTCTACCAACGGTTCTCGAATTTCCAGTCCTAAAAAATTCCAGTCAGGCTGCAACTCGGCCATCTTGAGCAAAAACCGCCCCCGCCCACAGCCAATATCCAACTGCAACGGCTGGCTCAATGCATACACCTGCTCCCAATCGGGCGGCTGAATCGGAGTCTGATACTTGCGACTTAGCGGATTGACATGTTCACGCACACGAACGATCGACAAAGGAACCTCCAGAATAAGGGAGAAGGGATGAGGGTTGAGGGATGAGGGTTGAGGGATGAGGGTTGAGGGTTGAGGGTTGAGGGTTGAGGGATGAGGGTTGAGGGTTGAGGGTTGAGGGATGAGTTTGAGGGATGAGTTTGAGAAGTTTGGAAAGATCGACTCCCCACTCCCCACTCCCCACTCCTCACTCCTCACGCTTCTGCCGACAAATTCCAAACACGGACGTATAGCCATGTAGAAAGGTGCTGTTGCCGACTGGGCCGATTTCTCCATTACAAAAGAAGCCACTTAGCGGAATGTTGTCGAGATATTCGCAGAACAATTGGGAATCAAAATTGGGTTCGCCATACAGTGCTTCACCGCGTCCCATACAAGAGAACATTAAAGCGCCCACAGGCGACGATCGCGACCCCGCGTCTTTTTGATACCGCTGAAGCAGCACTTCTAAATCGTCAGCAGAAGTCGCCGCATCTCGCAAATGAAACTGAATCCGCTGACCAGGACGAATCCGATCGCCGATCGCAATTGCTCCCACTCGCGGGTCAACCCCTAACAAGTTGCGAATCAAAAAATCTCCTGGCTCCAAATCCTGCTTAAACTCACTTTGCGCCACGCCCACAAATAGCGAATGCTGCGCTAACTCCCGATCGTCTTCACTCAAAGTTTGAATCAGATCTCGCAAAACTTCTAGCGGCAATCGCTGCGTCGCACAGTCCGGCGAATTATCATCCAAACAATCCTGCTCCTGCAAGCCCAGTAAGATGTTCCGTTCGCCCTCAGTCACCCAGTACACGTCTCCGATCGGACGGCATCCTTGAGCAACGATCGTGTCCAACACCAAATTACCGCTCAACGCCACCCCAACCGTACCTTCTCGATGAAAGCGATCGTCACAAAACAAGCCACTGTTGCCTCCGATCGCCCCCGAACTCGCCAACCCGCCCACCTTTGAAGCCCCCGCATAGGCATAATCCAACCCTTGCAGCAAGTCGTTAATCTTGGCAGAAAAGGGATCGGCTAACAGCACAAAATGCGGCTGGTCGGATAGCGGAACCCCCAACAACTCCGCCCACGCATCCGGCGCACTGTCTAAGTCGGGCAATTCCTCCGCCTCTAGATGAAACGTCTTGACCTTAACGCCGGGTAAAGCGGCCAACGTCAGACTCAGCGCAGGTTCTCCCTCAACCTCTAACGCCTTGCCTCGTGAAGTGACTCCGACAATTCCACCCCCACTACAGCCGATAAGCGGCACATCAGGAAGCTGATTTCTTAGAAGAGGCAACAGTCGAGAATATTCGCTGGCAAACGCAGAAGAGATGAAGACAAATGCTAAATCCGCAGGTCTTTGCAGCAGGTCTTGGGCCTGAGTTACCACCTCAGCGATCGCAGCCTCCAACGAAGGACGGGTGGAAAGGGCGCTGGCCCACCTCATTGAGTCGGTTGTTGATTCCACCATAGTGATTCCTCTTGTGCAGCGTGCTGAAATGCGGGTATCCCCAGTTTACTGAAAACTTGTCAGGGGTCGTCTCGATCGCACTACCCAACCGATCGCATCATTCCAGAGAAACGATCAAATCCCGCAATATTTTGCAACAACTTTGAAACAATTCCCTCAAGCTTCCCTTCTGTAGAATCTCGACGGGTTTTCCGTACTTAACCTCTGCCCAAGACACGTTAAGATATAGAAACATAACCCGGATAGCTACCCCCAAGACTAAGAAGTGTTGCGTCAGTTGCAGATGGTCGAACCTTAAGAGATTACGATCGATCAAGGTCAAATCTGCTAACGCCTGTATCACTAAAACAGTGAATAAAGGTCAGCCACACCGCTAAGGTTGGGCTGTATCTACTCTCTCTAACTCAGTTTCACCGTTCAAAAAGGACGAAATTCAAAACCTATGAGCGACATCAAAAAACAAATTGAAGAAGAACTGCAAAATGCTCGTGCTGTCTGTGACGTGAGCGGTTCTAACTCTGGCGAGTGTGCTGCCGCCTGGGATGCCGTTGAAGAACTGCAAGCCGAAGCTTCGCACCAACGTCAAGTCAAACCCAAAAACTCTTTAGAGCAGTTTTGCGACGACAATCCTGACGCTCTAGAATGCCGCGTTTACGACAACTAATTTTCTTGGGTCGTTTGGGGTCAGCCCTGATTGCGATCGTTGAGACAGTGACCCCTGCAAAATCAAATATTCCTCTAAACAAGTGACTGGAAGCTTTTATTGTGACCTGGTTGCTTGTTTTTTAGTGGCAATTTTTGATGGCGATCGTTAGTAATTTGCTTTTCGCTTCAGTCCGATCGGCTACATAATAGAGGCAAAATGGTAAAGTCCATCTCAAAGCCAACCGCTAAAAGCTAATTGCGAACCCCCATGTCAGATGCACCCGCTTGGATCTCCCCGCTCGTTTGGACAGATTACCGCCTGGCGGTGCTGTTTACTGTGATTGTGCCGCTTATTCTGCTGATTTGGGCCTTTACCAAACAGTCGGATGCGATGCAGCGATTGTTGATTATTTATTGGCGCGTCGCAAGTTTGTTGGCGATTACCGTGTATTTACTGATTGGGGCACTGCCGATCGGCTTCATTTCGGGCTGGCTGGCTCGCATTTTGATTCCGATCGCTCTCTGGTACTGGGCCGATCTGAATGAAGAAATCCGGGAGCAACCCTCAAATCCGCTTAAGTTGGCGCTCACTTCCTGGCGATGGGGCGTTTCTGTCTATTGTGCGTTGGGCGCGATCACTCAGTTGCCCTTTTTACGGTGTGCCACTTTACCAAATACTCAACTGCAAAATGACGCATCCTGCCGACTGTGGTTAGAGCCACCCTGGGCGTTTAGAGAATTTTTTCACAGCAGCACTCAGCCCTGGTTTCTTGGATTTTTGGGCATTGCTGGGCTAATTGTCTACACGCTTTATCTGGGCTATTTTGTCTTCTTTAGAGTAGGCAAGCGTAAGCGATCGGCAATGAGCAACTGAGCGCGTAACCCAATGCTGCGATTCATCAACTCTACAGGTCTGGCCAAGGCTAACTGATCGTTTTGACCCGCTTAGATGCGACCGGATGATCGATCGTCTAATACATATTTAATCGTCAGGTCAGCTATTGGTCTTCAATAGACCACTTAACTTTAACGAACCCTTTGTTATCCGAATAATTTCCTCGGACATCGTTGATGTAGAAACGAAGCGTCTCCTTTGGAGCTACATTAACAGTTGCATCTTTACCAATGTACAAGCAGTCACCGACTGAATTTCTCATGACTAAAGATGAAGCGCGTGCATCACAGAGAGCATCTCCACCAAATTTTGCATCATATCCTTCAGGCGAAGTGCTATTTTCCTTCCACCCTGGATTCGCACTCCAGTAACCTTCAGCCTGAAATTTAATCTTGACTTTCTTATCCAAAGGGTTAGAAAACAATTCCCCTTCTGCCGTTGCCGCTGCGACCTCAAAAAGACCACTCATCTGAGAAGCAGGGGATGGAGAAGCCCCAACACTAGGCGTAGAAACACCGGATTGCAGGGCAGGAGATACAGCAGGTTTTGAAAATATTTTATCCCAGTTGCTTACAAGCGCTGTGCCGAGAGTCCCTAAAAGAGCGATTACAGCGAGTGAAACTTGAATTTTGCTGCTGTCGCTCTGCTGTTTTTCCTTGTTGTCATCTGCCATAGGTTGAACTCTGAGTTGATAAGGGCAGTCTCGCACCAATCCATTATTGTACTAACATGTAGAAAATTTTCAGGGTCAGCAAATTGTTTTGAGGAGCGATCGCGATAGACAGCACTCTTCAAAAATCCTGTATTCTCTCTAGCCAACCAGCTAAATATTCTTTGATTAAAGAACGATGCAGTCTAACCAGAAGCAAACCAACTGGAGCAAACATGGGAAGTTCGATCGGGCAGCGTTTGGAGCAATATACCCTCAAGCGTCCGACAGAAGTGCTGCTGGTTTCGGCTGAGATCGAGGGAGCGTTGGATGAAATTGCCATATTCAAAGGCTTTTCCAGTTCTTTGATGAATCCGACGGCGTTTGATCCAGATGTGCCAATTTTGCCAGAGAATGTGAAGATTCTATCAATCGATCGCCTTCAGAGTCCGTATAACCCGAATGATCCACGATATATAGAGAAAGGAATTTCTTGGGAAAACTTTCAGCAAATTCTTGCGTCAGTTGGACTCTAACGAGATCTTCCTGAGAAATGGTATTCTCCACTGTGATCTATATTGTGTGAGGAGTCGTGTTATATGGTGTCGTCACCTGCAAGGGCTGGAACCTCCAGTCTGACAAGTTCTTTTGAGCAAAATTTAGGGCAACCCTGGGGGACGGTTTCGCTGCCTGACTCGGCTTTGTTTGGCACCGATGGCATTCGCGGCCACGCTGGAGAACTGCTCACGGCTCCTTTGGCGCTTCAGGTGGGCTTTTGGGCGGGTCAAGTTTTGCGATCGAACGCCATGAGTCTCCAGCCTGTCATTTTGGGGCAAGATTCGCGCAATTCAAGCAATATGCTGGCGATGGCACTCTCTGCCGGACTGACGGCCGCCGGGGTCGAAGTGTGGGATCTGGGGCTATGTCCAACGCCTGCCGTGGCTCATCTCGCGCATACTGTAGGCGCGATCGGCGGGGTGATGATTTCTGCTAGCCACAATCCCCCAGCCGACAACGGCATCAAATTCTTTAACCCAGACGGCTCCAAGCTTGCTCCCAGACTTCAACAACAGATCGAAGCGGGTTTGCGGGGTCAAAGTTCAGCCATCGCATCCACTGACCACCGTTGGGGACAGCATTCTCACCGTCCAGAACTGCTCAGTCACTATGTAGAAGCGTTAAAAAATCCCTTAATGACTGACCAGCCTCAACCCTTTGCAGGAATGCGGATCGTTTTGGATTTGGCCTGGGGATCAGCCACTCGATTGTCCGCAGATGTGTTTCGATCGCTGGGTGCAGAGTTAATCTGTCTGCACGATCGTCCCGATGGCGATCGCATTAATGTCAACTGTGGCTCGACTCATTTAGCCCTATTACAAGCAGCCGTTCAAGAAAGCTCTGCGGATTTAGGATTTGCTTTTGATGGAGATGCCGATCGCGTTCTCGCCGTTGATAGTCAGGGCAGAATCGTCGATGGAGACTACATTCTCTATTTTTGGGGACAACAGTTGTTGCAATCTCAGCAGCTACCTGGCAATACGATCGTGGCTACCGTAATGTCTAATCTAGGGTTTGAGCGGGCCTGGGAAAAGCAGGGGGGCACCTTAATTCGGGCGGCGGTGGGCGATCAGTATGTCCATGCAGAAATGGTGCGCCACGGAGCAAAACTGGGGGGCGAGCAGTCAGGACACATTCTCTGCCCACATTACAGCATTAGTGGTGACGGATTATTGACGGCGCTACACGTCGCGTTTCTTGTCCAACAAGTCGGCTGCTCTCTCTCAGAGCTGGTGGATCAGAGCTTCCAGACCTATCCCCAACTTCTCAAAAATGTGCGCGTGGTCGATCGCAATCGGCGTATTAATTGGAAAGACTGTGATCCGTTGGTGACGGCGATCGCGCAGGCAGAAACCGCAATGGGCAACCAGGGGCGCATCCTCGTTCGTGCTTCTGGAACTGAGCCTGTGATTCGAGTCATGGTAGAAGCAGAAAGCCTGGATCTAGCCACCCATTGGACAGATCACCTGGTCAGCACAGTTCAACAGCACCTGGTATAGAGCGTGAGTCAGATTATCATCAGAGCTTAAGAGTTCATTTGCAAAACTCAAGAAGCTGATTGATGAGTATGGGCGATCGCTCAAAGACAAGTGACAAGTGAGTTTAGAACACGCCTTCAGCGGGCAAACCTCCAATGACAGTGCAGAACTTTTGAGAGAGGATCGGGGTTGTTGACTCAATTTGTAGTGGATGCAACGTCTTTATGAAGATACAAATTGTGGCGATCGCGCTCCTCTCTCTAGGGTTCGCTCCAGAATTTACGCTATCCGCCCCTTCACAGCCCATCTCCAAAAAAGCCTGTTCTGCTCAAGTCGAACCCCTGGTCACCCTTCTACTGCGCGATTTGCCGGGGTATGCTAACCGGGTGGCAACTCGATCGACTCGCAGATCGGCGATCGCTTCGATGAATTTTGTCCTGACCGCAGGCAGACCTGAATTCACGCCGTTGCCTTTAAAGCCTGGAACTGACATTCCGCCCGATTCTGACCTCCAACAAGTTTTTCTCACCACATTGGAGCGTCAAAACAGCGCAGGCAAACCATTTAACCTTCAGCAACATCATTGGTTATTTTTGGCAAAAACGACCAGCGGCTGGCGATTGGCACTGATGTTTACCCGTACGCGGTCTGCTTCAGACATCTCCGCGAGAGCGCCCATCGGAGAACCTATCACGCCACCGAGAGAAAGCAGTCAGGGCATCATCGGTCAGGCAGTACAAATTTGGCTGAGGGATTGTAACGCTGGCGCAATCAAGCAGTAATTTTCACAAACTCGGCTAGAATAGCATCCTGTCAAATAGTACCAATCCATGCCATTGAATGAGCGACAACTTCGGATTTTACGAGCGATCGACCAGGGCAATATTACGGGCGATAGTATTGCTCAAGCGTTGGGTTCATCAATGCAAATGCTCCGATATTATCTCGACACAATGGCAGAAGATGGTTACTTAAAAGCAGCCAGAGTTTATGACAATGACACGAGAGAATTTCAAATTGTTCGAGCTTACTTAACTGAAAAAGGTAAAGCTGAACTTGAGCAAATGTCGGAGTTAGGTCAAAGTTTTATTCCGATAAATTCTGTCTCTCAACCGTCAGCTAAAAGTGAAGTCAGCCCCATCTCAA